>NZ_JBBCPK010000085.1:0-19433 GCF_037150775.1 Leclercia sp. M50 | reverse complement strand
ATCCCCCCCGGCGTTGATGACGACATTTTTCGTGGCCGTCATTTGCAGATGCTCACCGCTGGTCAGCGCCATCCCTTCCGGGGCGGACATCAGCAGCGCCTCATTGAGAGGCTTCAGCCGCTGCTCAAACATCCGTATCTGGCTGTCAACATCCGCCTTCAGCGCCTGCGCCTGCTCCGCCGCGATTTCCAGCTGCTGTAGCTGCTGGTTGAGCCGGTCGATTTCCTTCAGCGCAGCGCTCATATCCAGCACTTCACCCTGTGCCTTTGCCTGCATATCCGCACTGACAAACAGCCCCTTTCCGGCACGGATAATGCCGTGCTCATCGGTGCGCAGTTCCGTACCGGTGCCGCGCGGTTTGTCCTGCGCATCCACCAGATGCCCGGTATTCAACTGCGTTGCGCCATATGGCGTCATCAGCGCGATATGCTCCTCACCGCGGCGGTCCTCCATCCGCAGCTCATTTTCAGCGGCGGTGCGCAGAATGTTCTGGCTGCAGTTGTCGCGATTAACGATGTCGGGATGTTCAGAATCGTGCAGGGCGTGGGAGATATACGGCAGGTCGATATCGCCCTTGCTGTACGCAATCGCCACTTCGGTCCCGTCGGTAAGCGGGGTGTGCCAGCCGTATGTATCACCAGAGTACGGTTTCGCCATCCGCAGCCACAGATACGCGTAGCCCGGTTCGCTCTCTTCCCGGTCAAAGTTCAGCCTGACCCGGTAGCGACCCTGGTCGTCCAGATGGGCGTAGATATTGTTCTTTTCCCGGCTCTCAACCCGGGCCGGAAGCGTGCCGTGAATTTCCGGACGCGGGATTTCCGCCGGGCGGAAACAGTAACGCTCGGTGTAGGGCATGCCCCAGGCCGACACATGCAGGCGGGAATCACGCCCACCCCGGAAGCTCACCAGCGTGAGGATAACGCCTTCCTTCAGGGCCGTAATGACATCACCCTGAGGCTCCAGCACCTGTCCGGGCGCAAGGTGTGAGGCGTTGCTGAACAGATGAATGCGGACTGATTTATTGAGCTCCCGCTCATGATGAAGTCGGGCATAGAACGCGCCGGATTCGGTTTCCGGCTCCGGGCTGGCGTCATTACCTGCGTCACGGTAAGGCGCTGCGTAGCGGTAGTGCTCCCCGGTGGTGACCGCATCACTGCGCACGCTGACCATTGCATCCATCGGCGTGCTGGCTGTCCGGTAGTTATAATCCCGCGTTGCGACGGTGTCGGTGGCGATGGTGTGCCAGGTCCGCGCATTCCAGACCGATTCTGCCGCGCCGTCGAACAGACCCGATGGCTCGCGGTACGGCAGACGAACATCAAACTGATAGTTCAGCTGGCTGTCGGCAAAAATGTACGTATCCAGACCGCGCACATCGTCCATCATCGTGCGCCAGTAAATCCCCACCTCAGACAGAATGCGCTGAATGAACTGTAAATCCGTTTCCCGCCACTGGGTGATAATTTCACGCGGCGGGCAGGTGCGCTCCAGCCTGAATTCAAAATCAGGTCCCTCCAGCCCGTGCTTACGCAGTACCTGCTCCACCACTTCAGGGACGGACTGATTCTGAAATACGGCGCACTGCCGGGTGTATCCCAGGAGCGCCAGGCGGGAACTGAGAGTGAGCCGGTAGTGGGACTGGTCTTTTGATGTGGACAGCCATTCCAGGCGGGTCACAATGCCGTGGACATTTTTACCGCTCCGCATCCGGAAAGAGGCATATTTCATCAGCACCTGTTCCGGGGGAATGTTCGCATGCAGGGAGGTGAATTCAATGTCCCATATGAATGGTTCGCTCAGGGCTTCCCTGCCGCGAAAGCGCAAAACATCCGGCTTCACTGTACTGTCAAAAATATCCAGAAAGTATCGGGTCTGTCCGTCAAAAAGCGCTGACCAGTTATCCATAACAAGACCTTATTTAGATTAGGGATAATCCATCGTGCGATGGTCACAGAAGAAAAGGGAGATGTAAATGCCTTTTATGGACAAATAATGTGAAGTGAGGAGACGGTGGTAAAGGGGAGGCTACCAGTATTACTAAGTGGGTTAATCTGTATTTATCATTTACCAGACTGCATGGGTTTTAACATTCTGCCTACTGGCTGGCACCGCCCGGATTTTTATCCTTAAAGGGCAGGCCCGTTCCCCTTATTCTCCCTTCCTTTCAGCCTTTACCTTTTCTGTCCCTTTTCGACATTTTCATTTCTTCTGTTATTGATATGGTACAGGTGGGACAAGTGGTACAACCGCGCCAGCCGTGGCTTTGCGCTGTATCACTTGAAAAATGCCAGCTTGAAAAGTGGGACAGAATCAGCAACGGCTGTCCCACCCTGTACCACTTTTTTAAACCAAATACTGTAATGTGGGACGCTGAAACCCGCGCCAGCTCTGCGTGTACCCCTTGTCCCACTCTGTATCACCTTTATTTAAGACACGCGAGATGGCACTCAGATACTGAGGATGCAGGAGGTGAGCCGGTAGACCCTGGCTTTGCCGATCTCCGGCAGGCGAACCTGCGACTGGTATTTCCCTTCGCTGCCGGGCAGCAGGCATTCTGCTTCCTGGCATAATCTCGCCGCTCTGGCGGGACTGAATCCCCGGCACATTTCACGCCAGCCCTCCGGCAGGATGTGAAACAGTGTGTATTCCTCGCCCGTCATCGGATCTTTTTCCACCCGGCGAAAGCCCACCATATTCAGCGGGCGGTCCGGGCCATCCCACGAGGCAAAGCGGCTGTACTGGTGCGCGGTGATGAACCGCTTGATCTGCGCCAGCACGCCTTCATCCTCCTGGTTGGCGATATGGCCGCGTTCGTTCAGCCAGGCGTGCAGGCAGATCTGCACCGCCTCATACGCCGTGCCTTCCTGCCAGCCCGTGATACCCTGCAGCGTCGCCATCTCTCCGGCCACCGCCAGCAGGGCAAAACGGGCCACGATGCGCTGCACCTGGTTTCCTGCATGCTCTGGCATCAGGGCGGTCTGGTAGCGGTGAAGTAACTCTCTTGCCAGCGTGGTGCTGGCGTCCAGGTCGCCGGTGAGGAAGGTCAGCCAGGCACGAAAGGCGGTGCCGTGGAAGCGGGCCACCCGGTCGCAGAGGGTATCGGCGAACTGCTGGCCGCTGGCAAAGCCGTGCAACTGCTCAAACGCGCCATGCTGTCCGGTGTCGCTGGGGATTTGTACCATGCGCACGTCCATTCCAGCGTAGAGGCGCTCCCCGGCGCGTTCGGTATGTTCTGCCAGCGACAGCTCCCCGGTGGAGAACAGCAGCAGCGTCCAGTGCCTGCGGTTACGCACTTCGCCGTCGGTGCGGGCGCGCCCCTTGCCCTGGCCGTTCGCCAGCATATAGGCAATCATCCCGGCTTCCCGTGGGTCCACTTCGCGCAGTTCATCGAGCGGCAGCAGGGCATCGTTGTGGCGGCTGGCAATTCCCTCCAGCGCATTACCGGTGGCCCGCCAGGAGTGCCAGTAATCCGTGCCGCCACAGACGGAAGCGGCCACTTTCATCACCGTGGTCTTACCGTCAGTGGACTCACCGCGCAGATGAAAGCCTCCGCCGCCCGTTCCGGTCAGGCGCAGCAGCGGGGCGGCCAGCGCACAGCAGACGGCAAAGACCAGCCGCGAGTTGCCTGCACAGAGTGCGGCGACCTGCACCTGCCATTCTGCCAGCGTCCCTGCCTGCGCAAAGCCGCCGGTAAGGTAGTGGCTGCCCTGGAGAATGATGTTGTCGCCACCCGGACCAATAACTTCATCCGGCAGCACATACACGCCGTTGTGCCAGCCGGTTTTCTCCACGCAGGTGACCCGGCGTCCGGGGAGTGACCGCGAAATGTACTCACATAACAGGCTACGCAGGGCGGGGCGGGTGGAGATGTAGGTTAGGCCGTTTTCCAGCAGAATGCGCCGCAGCTCCTCGCCGTTGCCGCTGAGCATTGCCATCGGCATGGCCCAGCGCCGTAACTGCCCGGTGGTGGTGTGCCATTCCAGCAGGCGGCCATAGCTGCCGTCATGGCTGTCGCAGGTGATGGCGGTGACGCGCAGCGGGGAGCAGATGCGCTGGGGCTGGACGTCGCTTTCGCCGTCGCGCCGTTCGGTGAGCTTGTCAAACCACAGCGCTTCTTCATCGAGGCGGAAGTGCTCCGGCAGGATGTCAGAGGGCCTTTCCTGTCGCAGACGTTCAAGCTGACCGCTCCAGTTTTCCACTAACTCACCGTCGGGGCTCATCAGCCGGGCCATCTGTACATTTGCGTGCGCCAGTTTTACGGCAATTTTCAGCAGATCTTCTTCGAGGATATCGCCGGTACGAAGCACCCGGACGTAGAGCGTGTCAGGCCTGATGATGGTCAGGTTGTCCAGTTCGGCCAGTTCATCCGGGCCGAGCACCACCGGAGGAATATTGTCTTCCCGGTCGGGATCTTTTCGCCACACGCGTGAGGTCTCCCATGCCAGGCTCCCGGCGAGGATCACCACTTCGAGGGTGCGGTCGGGGGACTGCCTGTTGAGATAGGGGGCGCGTTTCATGATGGGGTATCAGTCGGCTCATCCCTGAGCGTGGATTAACGGATGGCGTCGCGGCGCTGTTGCCACTGACGGATTTCCGCAGCATCGAAGACCACCAGTCGGGAAGAGAGGTGGACGGGGCGGGGAAAGTCGGTGTTTTTAATCAGGCGGTAAACCGACGATTCGCTCATCGCCAGAAACTGGACCACCTGCCGCATACGCACATTGCCGCTTTCGGGAAAAGCATCGTTATTGTCAGCACGGGTTTTCATGATTGCACCTCACGGGAACAGAGTATCGGAGCGGTTATAGCGTGGAACGGGGAGGGGAGGTATAGGTCCGGGTGAAAAATGGGAATCCGGATAAAAAATAATTAGTCCGAGAAGAATTAATTGGCTGTCAAAATCAATAGAATTTAGTTAACTTACTGAAATTGAAAGTTTTAATTCCTATGATTCTTATTGGGAGTTGATGTTCAGAGGTTAACGGATGGCAATGCACTACTACAAAAACTCCATTAACGTTAAGCTAAAAGCTAAATCATTGATAAAAATTTGATAATGAGAATGTCGTGAATTAGTTAGCAGCACAAATAGGTCTCTATCTGTGCTACAATTTCAAGTTAAAGGAAATATCAAGATGAATATATTTTGTTTGCTCCAGTCAGTTTTCCATCGTCGTAAGAAAAAAAACCACTGAATTCTATACGACCATACTGGTGAGTTGAACTTAAGGACCCACCGATAACACCTTTTTCACCAAGAAGCGTCCACACTATTTCTAGATTATTTTCATTCAACATTTTTAAGAACGGCTCTTTCTTAATTAACAAATGTGCTTTTGAGTTATTTAAAGCTTCAGTGGCGAAACAAACTATACTTCCATATTTATCCTCATAACTACCTTCATATTTACCATCTTTGAGGCCCATCTTGTCGAAAATTAAACTAGTTGGTTTGAGGAAACTTAAAGTATCTGTTTTTGATTTATCGAACTCTTCTTCCCATAAATAATTGATCGATGTGACGCTTACATCAGCAATTTTAGCTCCAGAATCTTGATCTGTTACAGAACTCCAATCTAAACTGCCATAATAATCTGATTTAAAATAATGGAATGCTTCAGACCAATAATACTCTCTATTAAATAATTGATACCTATTGCTTCCTTCTGGCATCCACCTGCCCATGTAGTGTTGGTTTTCTGCCCAATTTTTAAGAGCATTTAATTCTGTTGTTCTAACTAAATATCCTCTGATTTGACACCAAACTTCCTTTCGAGGATGCCCCCACTCTTCATTACCGATAGTTTTAGGTTCTTTCCATGAGGGATAGCTTTCTAATATCAACCATTCAGTACCATTGTTGTCATTGACTTCAATCAGTCCATATGGATTACTTATCGTGGAAGGATTGCTAACCCATTCTTGAAAAGTACAATCCCAATCAAATACTTCTTTAGTATCCCACCACATTTCTTGTTGGGTTAACTCTTTTGTTCCTGTATTTTTGATTAAAATGGTTGGATCTATATCTCTTACATATGGATCCCAAGGTCCTTGATAAGGATTTTCTTTGCGTTCATCTCCATACCCATCAAAACGAATAAAATTATCAGAAAGCATTGCCATATATTCATAGTAAGAAATCCATTGATATTTTTTCCCAATTCGCTCTTGTAACGATTCTCTTCGTCCGCGCCCAGAGCCTACCTGCTTATCAAAATCACCATGAAGTTTTGGATCCCAACCAAGGTTAATAACACGATTAAAAATCATGCGTTCAGCAATTCTTAGATCAAAATATTTATCGGTTTCGAGCAGATTATTATTGTGATCTAAATATTTTTCTATGTCTCTTTCAAATGTAGCTAATAAGTCCTCTGACTATGATTTCTTGAACACGGATTTATGGGAAAGAACTTCCTCCTCACTCTTTCTACCTATTGCTACACCATATTTAATAAGTGTATTACCGAATGAAATGCTTTTATAATTTTTATCGTAAATAATAGGGTCTGTAGAGTCGTAGAGCGCTTTTTGTTCGTCTGACAATTGACCTAGAAAATCGTTAAAAATTTTTTTGCGATTAATAGGAGTTTCACCAAATTTACAACCAGACCAATTTGAGTGATTATGATTTGTTCCAATAGTATATCTAGAAAAATCTCC
This sequence comes from Leclercia sp. M50, assembly GCF_037150775.1. Lineage (NCBI taxonomy): Bacteria > Pseudomonadati > Pseudomonadota > Gammaproteobacteria > Enterobacterales > Enterobacteriaceae > Leclercia > Leclercia sp. M50. The sequence continues at coordinate 12,767 of NZ_JBBCPK010000085.1, read as the reverse complement.
TCCACCCATTATGGATCCCCAAAGTGACCAATACCCATCCTTTTTATAAAGTGATTGAAGTTCTTCTTTGGTTGGTATATTTTCAGGCCATTTACTTTTGTATGGCGGCTTAGTTTTGGATAGGTCGAGTCCTTCCGGTATCAATTGAAGATGTGAAACATACTCTATAATCTCTCTCGCATAGTCTCGTAATAGAATATGTGGATACACATATTTAGGTTGAAACACTTTGGCAAAAACTGTCTCTGCCAATTGACTTAGCTTATTATGATTCTTTGTTCGCAATGTGCAACCTAGGGCTACAGCAAACACTCTCTCCCAAACATATGGATCATTTATTCCATCGAATTTATTGATTATCCTAATTAAAACGGAGATACGTTCCTCTAACAAATTAACCAATGCTTTAGTTGTACAATCCCTTAGCTCTCTATTAGTTGAAGTTAAAAACCAGCATAGAGTGGTTGCAACTAACTCTATCGAATCATCTGATATATAGCTTTTATCAGTCCCACTCCATGCCCAGTCAATCAAATTTTTAAATGCTGAGTCTTCACTATATCTATATTTTAACGCAGTAGTCCAAAAGGCATCTCGATTTGGTAAAGAATGCTGTAATAGCCAGTTATGTAAGAAATTAGCATTGAAAGGATGTTCTTCTAATCCAGAAATAGATATTAGCGTCTCAAGAAAATGACTAAAACTATTATCGAAACCGAGTACTTGCTTGTTTACAAAAGGCTTAATTTTTTCAAAATCAATTGCTGCGGAATCCCTCCAAACTAAGCTATCGATAAAAGCAGTCACTAAATTATAATTGTCACTGTAATTAGGCAGTAATTCATAAATTTCTTTTCCATATTTTTCTGGTGATTGAATAGATAAAGCCTCAATGATTCCTTGATTGCGATAAAAACTGTATTCATCATTGAAGTATTTTTGAAGAGAACCTCCTGTTTTAAATTCATCTTCAATATTATCAACACCATTTAATAAATAGTTAACTGTTAAATGATCATCAAATCTTTCAAAGGATATATAAACGACCTCTTCAACAGAGTTGTCTTCATTGCGAACGATACCTTTGGTCAGTATTCCTTCATCTATCATAGAGCTGAGAAATGTTTTATCGTTCACATAGTCTTTAACAACAGACTGGACAGTTGTATGAGCATCCTTAAGAGCAATACTATTTCTGCCATTAGCTAGTTTAACTTTAATTAATTTATTGAGAGCATCACTAACTAATGGGAAACTAGGATCGAAATTATATCTTTTGTGAGAGGATAGTGACTTATTTACGCCTTCAACAAAAAAACTTAAGATCTTAGAAATCCCATGAAATCCTACAGGGACTTTTTTCAGACCACTTTTCTTTATCCCCTCGCATAGTAACTTAAGAAATAAAGGGTTTTTAAACTCTGGATTTAAATTAGGTGATGATGGTCTTTCTATATTATAATTATCATAAAATAAGTTAACAGCTTCCATCTCTTTATTCTTAAAACCCAAGTGTTCATAAATTTCAAAATTATTACGAGAGATCCGTTCGTTTGAGATAGTAATATCTTTATATGTTGATCTGACTGATATTATAAGGCCAAGCCATTTAAAACTTCTTATTTCATCAACGAAGCTATTGATGTTATCTTCCCAAAAAATGTTACCATTCCCTTCATTTATTGCATCAATAAATATCAGGAATCTTTTCCCTTGTTTTTCACCATAGAGATTTAGCTTTTCAAGAAATTCTGAGGATACAGTGTTTAGCTGTAGCCTTTTTAAAATTTGCACCCAAGGGGATTCATCAGTTGTAAGTTGCTGCCCTAATAAAAATAGAGATGGATATCCTGTTTGAATTCTTGATTCGATGATATCAGCAAGCAAATGAGACTTACCAATCCCAGCTTCTCCTTCAAGGAGCAGAAATGGGTTATTCGATAATTTTACCGTTATAGAATTGAGAAATGTATATAAAGTGTCACACTCATAATAAAATTCTCTTAAGTCTCTCAAAATTGATGAATACTTATCGCTAAAACTTGTTGTCTTATCCGGATTTTCCTTTTCCTTGATTTTCCATAGTGTCGACTCCGCCTCAGAAATGTATTTTTGACAATTTGAGATATATTCATTAAATTTATTGATTGGAATGCTTTTGGATTCGTGAAAATCAATTTTTAGAAACAGAATTGAGGTGTCTGTTAAGGCTTTAGAAATCAAAGCTAACTGCTCACGTATTTCATCGCAGTTTCGAAGATTGTTTCCTTTGATCAAGAAATTATCGATATGTTCGTAAAATATTTTGGAAAATTTGTTAGTTTTCCCAAGCCCTTCGAAGATATCTGCGATCTCTAATTTTAAATTTAGTTCGGGTGTGTAACGTCCTCCTAAATCAGCTATAGCTTCTCTATTTTTATTATTTAACCAATTATCGTTTAAGTGAAAAGTAAACTTTTCATCAAATGATTGCAGCAAAAGTTTTATCTGAATGATCTTATTGCTTACATCGAATATCTTATCTTTATAAGTCTCCTCAATGTGGAGTTTTTTTAATTCTTTACAGTTGTTTATTTTTAGTAAAAAAATTTTATAGAAAGTTTCAAGTTGTTCTTGAGTTGGTGGGATGACATTTGGATATTCACTGAATTTTTGCAACAAATAATCTTTATCTGGTAATTCTTTGAATAAAATATGCTCATTCAATGTTTCAAACAATAGTTGAGATTGGTAAAATGGAATTTTTATACTATCGATGGGGAATTTTTTTTCGAATTCAATAGCCGTTTCTTCAATTATTCTATAGAGTTGGTTAACATAGTTGTTTTTGGGGAATAATTTCTTTTTTAACCATCCGTAACCTTCTTCTGCAATGAACTGATCAATAAATTTTGTTGCGACATAAATTGATACTGTTGTAACTGATATTGGATCCATACTCAACTACCCCTCAATTTTTTGATGATATCCATGTCTTCTAATATGGGTTGAACCCCACAAGAGAAAAGTATTTCTAAAGTTCCTCTGCGAATCTCAGCATAGTATAAGAAGTTAAGATTTCCTTCTTCAAATTTCAGTCCCTGTTCAAGAAGTATATACCTACTTCTCCTTCTCTCGTCCCATTTTCAACACCTCATAAAACGTCCCTCGCCCAAGCCCGTCTGACGGCAATTCCCGCTCCTGCGCTAGCGCTCTCAGCTTTCGAAGTATCCTATCCGAAGCCGGTTTATCAGACGTCCCATAACGCCCGTCAGTCTCCTCAACCAGAAGCTGAACCAGTAGCCAGCAGAGCCTGGCAGTATTCTCCCGCGCTTTGTCGCGTTTATGCATCCCACGCTGGGAAGGTTGTGCTGAAGTAGTGAGATCTGGTAGCGCGTCGTCACCGAGCGTCTTCAGCCACTTGCGGCCACGGCTGTTGCGTGACAGTTTCATCACTGCCTTCAGGCTGCGGGCCTTAATTTCTGGCGGCGTAAGTTCGTCATCAATAAGCCGCCAGGCCAGGGCAAACATTTCATCGGCATAGAACATGCGTTTGTTCGCCGGGGCGCTGACCATGCCCGTTGCTTTGATGGTGCGGCTGATGGCGTCGTGCAGGATACGGTAATTTTCCTGATGTTCTTCCGGCAGGGCGTTTGCCGGTTGGGAAGCATCGAGGCCGAGAAGCAGAAGGGCGAGATGCCGCGCTTCCAGCAGCGGCATATCGCATTCCCGTTCAAACAGATTCTGACGAATGGGGCTGGTCACATTATTCTCCTTCTACGGTCCGCAGCGGTTCTTCTTCGCCGAGCAATGCCTGCCGTCTGGCGGCATCAACGTAGTTTCCCCACCACTGCATGAGCGGTCGCCTTTGTTCCAGGTAATCGCTGCGGTTGTAGGCCGCTTCGATCTCGTCTTCTTTCTGGTGCGCCAGTGCAGATTCCAGGACTTCACGGGGAAAATGGCCTGCTCCCGCCGTTCTGGCGATGCTGTGCATGCCGTGGGCGACCAGCTCGCCGCCAAACCCCATGCGGATAAGCGCGGCGTTTGCGGTCTGCTGGTGCATATGCTCCAGTGGTTTGCGGATGCTGGGGAACACCCATGGGCGATGGCGGCTAACCGGCTCCATTATCTGAAGAACGCGCAGCGCCTGTTTGCTGAGCGGCACCGTGTGCGAACGGTTCATCTTCATAAAGGTGTCGGGGATGCGCCATTCCGCTTTTTTCATATCGATGTCGCACCAGCGGGCGCTAACGGCTTCGCCGGGGCGAACCCAGGTCAGTAGCTCCCATTCGATAAGGCAGCGGGTTTCTTTGCGGATAGAGGCGTTCTGTAGCGCCAGCATCAGCCTGCCCAGCTCGCTGGGGTGGAGGGCGGGCATGTTCTGCTTTTTCGGTTTTTTGAAGCGGGCGACCAGGTTGTCAGCCGGATTGAACTCGATGAGCTCTTCGGAGATGGCGAAGCGGAAGATTTCATTAAGCCGCGAAATGACTCGTCGCAGTGTTTCGAGGATGCCTTGTTCTTCCAGAGGTGTGAGGTGCTCCTTGAGCATCTTCGGGCGGATCTCGGTGACGGGCGTGTTACCCAGAGAAGGGAAGACGTGCATCTCCAACGAGCGCCAGACATCTTTGGCGTGATCTTCGCTAAGATCGCTGGTCCGTTTCTTCTCTTTGAGCCACTGTTCCGCAACTTTTTCCAGCGTGCATTCATTCTGGATGCGTTTTTCTTCAGCTATCCCTGCTAAATGTTGACGGGGATCGATGCCCTGCCAGAGCAGTCGTCTGTATTACGTGCGAGTTTCGCGAGCCATGGCCAGTGTAACGACCGGGTAAGGGCCAAGGCTGGTTTTGGTGCGCTTTTTGGTGACGGGATGATAATACTCGAAATGCCAAGCCTTCCTCCCTGAAGTCTTAACCAGCAAGTACAGGCCTTCACCGTCCCGTAGCTCATAGTCCGTGCTACGGGGCTTCGCGCCAGCGATCTCCACATTTGTTAAGGGTTTCAGTTGCTTAGGCATGTTTTAGCACCACGCTTTTTTAGCCCCACGATACCGTGGTGCTAAACATGGTGCCAAAAGGTCAAGATTCATACAGAGATCATGACCACACATGCAACAAAAAAGCCTGCAACTCGTTGAAGTTACAGGCTTTTTTAAGGTTCATGATGCATCATGAATGAATGTTTGGTGGAGCTGGCGGGAGTTGAACCCGCGTCCGAAATTTCTACATCCTCGGTACTACATGCTTAGTCAGTCTTTACATTCGCTGGCCAGCTGCGGACGGACACGCCACTGACAAACTAGCCTGATTAGTTTTAACGCTTCAACCCCAGGCAGGGCCTCCACGCGATCTCTTTTGGGTTTGACCTCTCTTTGATCCCCGTCTTAAGAGCGGAAGCTAGGGAGAGAGGGCTCTTAGCAGGTTATTAAGCTGCTAAAGCGTAGTTTTCGTCGTTTGCGACTATTTTTTTGCGGCTTTTTACGAGGCAAACCGCCCCTCGGCATGCACCTTGGGTTTCGCAAATCCCGTCGAATCCAGAATCAGCCCCAATAGTGTTACAACAAGTATACCAGAATTTGCAGACCGGTTACCACCCCGGAACGCTAACTTATTGAATCGCTCAATAAGTATCCGGAAATTAACGGCCTGCGTGCTTCATGATGCGCGCTTTATCGACCTGCCACTCGCGATCTTTCACATCGTTACGCTTGTCGTGCTGCTTCTTACCTTTCGCCACGCCGATTTTCACTTTGCACCAGGCGTTCTTCCAGTACAGCGACAGGGCGAGCACGGTGTAACCTTCGCGGTTGATACGCCCGAAGAGCGAATCCAGCTCACGTTTGTTCAGCAGCAGCTTACGGGTGCGGGTCGGATCGCAAACATAGTGAGAAGAGGCGACCGTCAGCGGCTGAAAGTTCGCTCCAAACAGAAAGGCTTCGCCATCCTTAAAGATCACGTAGCTGTCACCGATGTTGGCTTTACCCGCGCGCAGCGATTTAACTTCCCAGCCCTGCAGCGCAAGGCCAGCTTCGAATTCTTCTTCGATGAAATACTCGTGGCGGGCACGCTTGTTGAGCGCAATGGTTGCCGAGCCAGGTTTATGTGCTTTTTTCTTCGTCATAAGTGTCGTAAAGCCGTAGGTAATCTGATGTCAAAAAGTCACCTCATTGCGTCCTGTGAGGTCTAACGCGCTATATTAGCATGAGATAAGGCTCAGCGTTTTTTTAACAGGTGATAAATGTTATTATTTGTTGGTTGTTTGATCAGGAAAAATGTTATGCCTCAGATTAGTCGTACTGCGCTTGTCCCTTACAGTGTGGAACAGATGTACCAGTTAGTGAATGACGTACAGTCATATCCGCAGTTTATCCCGGGGTGCACCGGGAGCCGCGTGCTGGAGTCAGGCCCGACGCAAATGACGGCGGCAGTGGATGTCTCCAAGGCCGGGATCAGCAAAACGTTCACTACCCGTAACACGCTGACCAATAACCAGAGTATTCTGATGCATCTGGTGGATGGTCCCTTCAAAAAACTGATGGGTGGATGGAAGTTCGTTCCGCTGAGTGCCGATGCCTGCCGGATCGAATTCCATCTCGACTTCGAGTTTACCAACGCCCTGATTGAGCTGGCGTTTGGCCGCATATTTAAAGAGCTGGCGGCCAATATGGTTCAGGCGTTCACCGTGCGCGCCAAAGAGGTCTACAGTGCAGCCTGAGATCGTGGTGGAAGTGGCTTACGCGTTGCCGGAAAAGCAGTATCTGCAGCGCGTTACGCTGGAAGAGGGCGCGACCGTTGAAGAGGCGATCCATGCTTCTGGCCTGCTGACCTTGCGAAGCGATATCGATCTGGCGAAAAACAAAGTCGGTATTTACAGCCGTCCGGTGAAGCTAACCGATACCCTGAAAGATGGCGATCGGGTCGAGATTTACCGTCCGCTGATTGCCGATCCGAAGGAGCTACGCCGTCAGCGTGCGGAGAAAGCGGCTAAATAAGCGGGGTTTCCCCGGCGGCGCTGCGCTTTCCGGGTTTACAGGCAGCGAGAGAAAACAAAAAAGGTGCTCAATGAGCACCTTTTGCATTTCTGAAACCTTATTTGTCGGTGAGCGCTGGTTTGTTGTCGATATTGGTCAGAACGCCGCTGCTGTTGAAGGTCAGCGTCAGGGTCTGCTGCGACACGTTTTCGTGGCCCGGTTGCTGGCGGAAGACGTAGAACCAGGTGTTGGTGCCGAATGGATCGGACATCATCGGTGTGCCCAGGGCATAAGCGACCTGCTGTTGCGTCATGCCGACGCGAATTTTAGACACATCGTTAGGTGCGAGATAGTTCCCCTGGTTGATGTCAGGGCGGTAAACCACTTTTTCCAGCGTGGAGCAGCCTGCGGTCATCATCAGAAGAACCGCTGCGGCAGCGGTCAGCGTTTTACAGCGCATAGTGATTTGATTCCTTTTCGGGCCCGGGCAATACGCGACGGCTCATATGTAATATGCCGATGATAATAGACCTTTCACCACATTAAAACCTCTGGCGGCCGGTCTGTCGGCGTTTTTATTGTTCTGTATGACCCTGAGATACCGAAAAAGTTTAGGCAGCCAGCAGTTCTTTCGCATTCGCCAGCGTATTACGGGTGACTTCGCTGCCGCCCAGCAGACGCGCCAGCTCCTGCAGACGGGCGCGCTTGTCCAGCGGCTGCATATGCGTTTCGGTCATCTCGCCATCGGTCTCTTTGCTGACAAAGAAGTGATGGTGGCCACAGCCAGCAACCTGCGGCAGGTGGGTCACACACATTACCTGGGTGGACTCGCCAAGCTGACGCAGCAGTTTACCAACCACCGCCGCGGTCGGGCCGCTGATACCAACGTCCACTTCATCGAAGATCAGCGCCGGGGTTTCCATTTTCTTCGCGGTGATCACCTGAATCGCCAGGGCAATACGCGACAGCTCACCGCCCGATGCGACCCGGGAGATAGGCTGCAGCGGTTGCCCCGGGTTGGTGGTGACCCGGAATTCAATGCGGTCTGCGCCTTCAGCCGTCAGATGGTTGGCTTCGAACTTGACATCAATGGTGAAGACGCCGTGGGGCATCGACAGCAGATGCATGCTCTCGGTGATGTGCTGGCTGAGCTCCTGAGCGTAGCGCTGACGCACGTTGTGCAGCTGCGTCGCTGTTTCTAGGGCCTGCTTATGATGGACGCTGACGGCCAGAGAGAGGGTCTCCAGCGAGTCGGCCTGATCGTCGAGCTGATTCTGCTCATCAAGCAGGGACTGGTGAAAATTGGGCAACTCTTCAGGTGAAACGTGGTGCTTGCGCGCGAGGGAGATCTGACGCGAAATACGCTGTTCCAGTTCAAACAGGCGGTTAGGGTCCAGATCCAGTCGCTCACAGTAATGGCGCAGCTCGTCACTCGCTTCGGAGATCTGAATCGCCGCCTCTTCCAGCATATCGAGCATGCCGGAGACTTTACTGTCCATACCGGCCAGTTCGGTCACGAGCTGGCGTACGGCATACAGCTGGCTTTGCAGATTCACATCTTCGCCATCGGCCAGCAAATTCAGCGCCTGCTGGCTGGTGGAGAGCAGCTGGCCGCTGTTGGCCAGGCGCTTGTACTCTTCGTCAATCTGCTCAAACTCGCCCGCCTGGGGGCTGAATTCGTTTAACTCTTTCAGCTGATAGGCCAGCAGTTCGGCGCGGGCCGCACGCTCCTGGCTCTGCTGTTGATGCAGCGCCAGTTCGCGGCAGCTTTGATGCCACTGACGATAGTGAGCAGCCATCAGCTGCATCAGCGCAGACTCACCGGCGTAGCCGTCGAGCAGCGACTTCTGCTGTTCAGGTTTGATAAGCTGCTGATGGGCATGCTGGCCGTGGATCTGAATTAACAGCTGGCCCAGCTCGCGCAGCTGGGAGAGCGGCACCGCGGTACCGTTGATAAAGCCACGTGAGCGGCCATCACTGTTGAGAACACGGCGAAGTAAGCACTCACGTCCGTCTTCAAGCTGGTTTTCTTCAAGCCAGCGCAGCGCGGCGGGAGTGTCCTTGAGGGAAAAACGGGCGCACAGATCGGCGCGGCTGGCACCGGCGCGCACCATGCTGCCATCAGCACGACCGCCAAGGCAGAGCCCCAGCGCGTCAATCGCAATAGATTTACCGGCCCCGGTCTCGCCGGTGATAGCCGTCATACCGCTGTTGAAATCAATTTCGAGCTCACGCACGATGGCGAAGTTGCTGATGGTCAGTTGTGCCAGCATAAACGTTTTCCTGTATGAAAAACCATAACTGTGTTTGTGTACAGTATAATCTGGTTTTTTATACAGTAAAGTGCTGGATGCTATTTCAGAACAATTTTTTCGACCAGCCGAGCTTGGAGCTTAATGTGTTGAAATAGCTGTAGTCTTTAGGGTGAATAAGATTCAGGTGATAATCGCAGCGGCGGATCAGCACATCTTCACCTTCCTGAATAGGCAGCGCGATTTGGCTGTCGCAGCTGATCTCCAGGTCGTTGCGGCGGTGGGAAAAGCGCAGACGAATGGTGCTGCTGCTGTTGATGACCAGCGGACGGGCTGAGAGAGTATGCGGGAACATCGGCACCAGGGTGATGGCATCCAGCGAAGGCGTCAGGATCGGGCCGCCCGCCGAGAGCGAGTATGCTGTCGAGCCGGTAGGCGTCGATATGATCAGCCCATCGGAGCGCTGCGAGAAGGCAAAGATTTCGTCGATATAGACTTCAAACTCAATCATATGCGCCACTTTGCCCGGGTGCAGCACCACTTCGTTGATAGCAGTACTGATCCGCTTCTGGCAATCCTGCTGGCAGACCTGAGCCTCCAGTAAAAAGCGTTTTTCAGTGATGTAGTGACCTTCCAGCACGTCGGCGAGCTGCTGCTGGGCATTATCCGGGTCGAGGTCGGTCAAAAAGCCCAGGTTGCCACGGTTGATGCCAATGACTTTAATATCGTAACGGGCAAGGGTACGGGCGGCGCCCAGCATATTGCCGTCGCCACCGACCACCACGGCCAGGTCGGCCTGCTGTCCAATTTCCGCCAGCGTGCCGGTTTTAACGTTTTTTAACTGCAGTTCCTGGGCAATTTGCTGTTCCACAATCACGTCATAATTTTTGGCGCACAGCCAGCGATAGAGCATTTCATGTGTCGTCAACGCAGTAGGGTGACGTGGATGACCGACAATTCCAATACACTTGAAATGGTTGCTCATTTTCTGAAGGTCCTTGTGCGAATGAATGATGACAATGTGGCTTGTTCCCTTGAATCCCGGAAACTGATCCCCATAATAAGCGAAGTTAGCGAGTTGAATGCAGAAAAACGCGGAGAAATTCATGAGTAGTAAAGAACAGAAAACGCCTGAGGGGCAAGCCCCGGAAGAAATTATCACGGAGCAGCACGAAGAGGTTGAGGCTGTAGAGGCTGAGGCTGGTGCTGAGCAGGTGGATCCGCGCGATGAAAAAATTGCGAATCTGGAAGCGCAGTTAGCTGAAGCCCAGAACCGCGAGCGCGATGGCATCCTGCGTATCAAAGCAGAAATGGAAAACCTGCGTCGCCGTACCGAGCTGGACGTTGAAAAAGCGCATAAATTTGCGCTGGAAAAATTCGTCAACGAACTGCTGCCGGTTATCGACAGCCTGGATCGCGCGCTGGAAGTAGCGGATAAAGCGAACCCGGATATGGCACCGATGGTTGAAGGGATTGAGCTGACGCTGAAATCCATGCTCGACGTAGTGAAGAAGTTCGGTGTGGAAGTGGTTGCCGATACCAACGTGCCGATGGATCCGAACGTGCATCAGGCCATTGCGATGGTGGAATCTGAGGACGTGGCTGCCGGCAACGTGCTGATGGTGATGCAGAAAGGCTATACCCTGAACGGTCGTACCATTCGCGCGGCGATGGTCTCCGTGGCGAAAGCAAAGGCGTAATGCGCCTCCCGTAGCGCCGGGTGGTGGCGTCGCCTCACCCGGCCTACAACATCTTACTCCGCGACGCTCTCCCGCAACGGTTTCACCGGCACGACTTTAACCTGCTTAATCATATTGTCCTGCACGTCCAGGATATCAATATCGTACTGACCAATCCGCACCCGCGTGCCTGCAGCCGGGATCTCCTCCAGCGCTTCCAGAATCATGCCGTTGATGGTTCGGGCTTCCTCTTCCGGCATCTGCCAGTTAAAGGCTTTATTGAGTTCACGGACGTTCGCGCTGCCGTCAATCAGCACTGAGCCATCGTTTTGCGGCGTGACCTCTTCGGCAAGGGTAGGGGACATGGAGGTGGTGAAGTCGCCAACAATCTCCTCCAGAATATCTTCCACCGTCACCAGGCCCTGAATATCGCCATACTCATCGACTACCAGACCCACTTTCTTTTTATTGCGCTGGAATTTAATCAGCTGGGTGCTGAGCGGTGTCCCTTCCGGGATGTAGTAAATTTCATCCGCCGCACGCAGCATCACCTCTTTGGTAAACTCTTTTTTCTCGGTCATCAGACGATACGCTTCACGCACGCGCAGCATGCTGATGGTGTCGTCCAGCGAATCACGGTACAGCACGATGCGGCCATGCGGGGAGTGGGTCAGCTGGCGGACAATCGCTTTCCAGTCGTCGTTAATGTCGATACCGACGATCTCATTGCGCGGCACCATGATGTCGTCCACGCTCACCTTCTCCAGATCCAGCACCGACAGCAGCATATCCTGATTGCGGCGGGAGATTTGCGAGCGTGACTCATGCACGATGGTGCGCAGTTCATCCTTGCTCAGCGCGCTGCTGACCACCCCATCTGCTTTGATACCTATCAGGCGCATCAGGATCCGGGTCACACCATTTAACAGCCAGACCAGCGGCATCATCAGAACGAGCATAGGCGACAGCAGGAAGCTGCTGGGATAGGCGACCTTCTCAGGATAGAGGGCTGCGATGGTCTTCGGTAACACTTCGGCAAAGACCAGCACCACAAAGGTCAGCACCCCGGTGGCGATAGCGACCCCGGCGTTGCCGTAGAGACGCATGCCGACAATGGTGCCCAGCGCGGAGGCGAGAATGTTGACCAGGTTATTGCCGATAAGCACCAGGCTTATCAGGCGATCTGGCTTACGCAGCAGTTTTTCAACACGGCGAGCGGCGCGGTTACCCTGTTTGGCGCGATGACGTAACCGGTAGCGGTTGAGCGTCATCATGCCGGTCTCCGAGCCGGAGAAATAGGCGGAGATAACCACCATGACGATCAGGGTAACGATCAGCGTGGTAGTGGAGATGTGTTCCAGGGGGAACTCCTTTGTTACTTAGCCGGCAAATTGCTGGATGACGCGGCTACCAAAATAGGCAAGGGTCAGGAGGCCTGCACCCGCCACGTTAAACCAGACCACGCGGCGACCGCGCCAGCCTTCATGATAATGGCCCCATAACAGGACAATATAGACAAACCACGCGATGATGGAGAGCACGGCCTTGTCGATATTCTCCATGCTGAAGAGATTGTGCATATAAAACAGGCCAGTGCTCAGGGTGAGCGTCAGCAATACTACGCCAACCTGAGTGATGTGGAACATCTTACGCTCAATGGTCATCAGCGGCGGCATCTCATTGCTGAAGACCAGCTTTTTATTTTTGAGCTGGTAGTCAATCCAGGCCAGCTGAAGCGCGTACAGCGCGGCAATAATCAGCGTGGCATAGGAGAACAGCGACAGGCCAATATGCACCATCATGCCCGGGGTGGTTTCAAGGTGGGTAATGAACTCGTTCGGCATGAAGGTGGCAAAGGCCAGATTGATCAGCGCGAAGGCGTAGACAATG
>NZ_JBBCPK010000084.1:0-19465 GCF_037150775.1 Leclercia sp. M50 | reverse complement strand
TGGTTTTTGAACATGACGGCGCCCGGCTCTATGTGCCGCTCCAGGCGATGCCGTTTATTGACGGTACGGAAGTGGATTACGTGCGCGAAGGCTTAAACCAGTTATTCAAATTCAATAACCCGAAGGCCCAGAACGAATGCGGCTGCGGCGAAAGTTTTGGGGTATAGGCGGTATTATGTCTCGACATACTGAAGCAACTGACGACGTCAACACCTGGTCCGGCGGCCACATTAATTACAAAGAGGGCTTCTTCACCCAATTGCAGACCGACGAGCTGGCAAAAGGGATTAACGAAGAGGTCATCCGCGCGATTTCCGCCAAGCGTAACGAACCCGACTGGATGCTGGAGTTCCGGCTGAATGCGTTCAAAGCCTGGCTGGAGATGGAAGAGCCGCACTGGCTGAAGGCGCACTACGATAAGCTGAACTATCAGAATTACAGCTACTACTCTGCCCCCTCCTGTGGTCATTGCGACGACACCTGCGCCTCTGAGCCCGGTGCGGTACAGCAGACAGGGGCCAACGCCTTTTTAAGTAAAGAGGTGGAGGAGGCGTTCGAACAGCTCGGCGTGCCGGTACGTGAAGGGCGCGAGGTGGCGGTGGACGCCATCTTTGACTCCGTCTCGGTCGCGACCACCTATCGCGAAAAACTGGGCGAGCAGGGGATCATCTTCTGCTCCTTCGGGGAAGCTATCCACGATCACCCAGAGCTGGTGAAGAAATATCTTGGCACCGTCGTGCCGGGCAACGATAACTTCTTTGCCGCCCTCAACGCGGCGGTAGCCTCCGACGGCACCTTTATATACGTGCCGAAAGGCGTGCGCTGCCCGATGGAGCTCTCCACCTATTTCCGTATCAACGCCGAGAAAACCGGCCAGTTTGAACGCACCATCCTCGTTGCCGATGAGGGTAGCTACGTCAGCTATATCGAGGGCTGTTCCGCCCCGGTGCGCGACAGCTACCAGCTGCACGCGGCAGTGGTGGAGGTGATCATCCATAAAGACGCCGAGGTGAAATACTCGACGGTGCAGAACTGGTTCCCGGGGGATAACAACACCGGCGGCATCCTGAACTTCGTCACCAAGCGCGCCCTGTGCGAAGGCGAAAACAGTAAAATGTCGTGGACCCAGTCTGAGACCGGCTCCGCCATCACCTGGAAATATCCGAGCTGTATTCTGCGCGGGGATAACTCCATCGGCGAGTTCTACTCCGTGGCGCTGACCAGCGGGCATCAGCAGGCCGATACCGGCACCAAGATGATCCACATCGGCAAAAACACCCGGTCGACCATCATTTCGAAAGGGATCTCCGCTGGGCAGAGCCAGAACAGCTATCGCGGCTTAGTCAAAATCATGCCGACGGCCACCAACGCCCGTAACTTTACCCAGTGCGACTCCATGCTGATTGGCCCGGACTGTGGGGCGCATACTTTCCCGTATGTTGAGTGCCGCAATAACAGCGCCCAGCTGGAACACGAAGCGACAACCTCGCGGATCGGCGAAGATCAGCTCTTCTACTGCCTGCAGCGCGGCATCAGCGAAGAGGATGCCATCTCGATGATTGTAAACGGCTTCTGTAAGGATGTGTTCTCTGAACTACCGCTGGAGTTTGCCGTGGAAGCACAAAAATTACTGGCGATCAGCCTCGAACACAGCGTCGGTTAAGGATTAAGGAAAGCACATGTTAAGCATTAAAGATTTACAGGTCAGTGTGGAAGATAAAGCGATCCTGCGCGGCCTGAGCCTTGAGGTCCGCCCGGGCGAAGTGCATGCGATTATGGGCCCTAACGGGTCGGGCAAAAGTACGCTGTCAGCCACCCTTGCCGGGCGCGAAGATTACGAAGTGGTCGGCGGTTCGGTCGACTTTAAGGGCAAAGATCTGCTGGAGCTGTCACCGGAAGAGAGAGCCGGGGAGGGCATTTTTATGGCCTTCCAGTACCCGGTGGAGATCCCGGGCGTTAGCAACCAGTTCTTCCTGCAGACCGCGCTGAATGCCGTGCGCAAATACCGCAGCGAAGAGGAGCTGGATCGCTTTGATTTCCAGGATCTGATGGAAGAGAAGATCCAGCTGCTGAAGATGCCGGAAGATCTGCTCACCCGCTCGGTCAACGTCGGTTTTTCCGGCGGGGAGAAGAAGCGCAACGACATTCTGCAGATGGCGGTGCTGGAGCCGGAGCTGTGCATCCTCGATGAAACCGACTCCGGGCTCGATATCGACGCCCTGAAAATCGTCGCCGACGGCGTTAACGCCCTGCGCGACGGCAAGCGGTCGTTTATCATCGTCACCCACTATCAGCGCATCCTTGATTACATTAAACCCGATTATGTGCATGTGCTCTATCAGGGGCGGATTGTGAAATCGGGTGATTTTACGCTGGTCAAACAGCTGGAGGAGCAGGGCTATGGCTGGCTTAGCGAACAGCAGTAACGCGCTGCAGCAGTGGCACCGCCTGTTTGAGGCACAGGGCGGAACCCGCTCTGAACAGGCCCAGCAGCACCTGCAGCAGATGCTGCGCCTCGGGTTGCCGACGCGTAAGCACGAAAACTGGAAATATACCCCGCTGGAAGGGTTGCTTAACGGCGAGTTTGTTTCCCGACCCGCCAGGGTGGCAGCGAGCGATCGGGATGCCCTGGCGCTTACTCTCGACGCCACGCGGCTGGTCTTTGTTGACGGACGCTTTAGTCCGGAACTGAGCGACAGCACCGACGGCAGCGGGTTTGAGGTGACCATTAACGACGAGCGGCAAAGCCTGGCGGCACCGGTTCAGCCGGAGCTGTTCCTGCATCTGACCGAAAGCCTGGCCCAGAGCGTGACGCATATCAGGGTGAAACGTGACCTACGGCCTTCTAAGCCGTTGCTCTTGTTACATATTACTCAGGGTCTGGCGGGTGAAGAAATCAATACTGCCCATTATCGTCACCATCTGGAACTGGCGCAGGGTGCAGAAGCAACCATCATTGAGCATTACGTGAGTCTCAATGAGATGCACCATTTCACCGGTTCTCGCCTGACCATGAACGTGGCGGCCAACGCCCGGCTGCACCATATCAAGCTGGCGTTCGAGAACGCGGCGAGCCACCACTTCGCCCATAACGACCTGTTGATGGCCGCCGATGCGACGGCATTCAGCCACAGCTTCCTGCTGGGGGGCGCAGTACTGCGCCATAACACCAGCACCCAGCTTAACGGCGAAAATACGACCCTGCGCATCAACAGCCTGGCGATGCCGGTGAAATCTGAAGTGTGCGACACCCGTACCTGGCTTGAGCACAACAAGGGCTACTGCAACAGCCGCCAGCTGCATAAAACCATCGTCAGCGATAAGGGGCGGGCCGTCTTCAACGGGCTGATCAACGTGGCGCAGCACGCCATTAAAACCGACGGCCAGATGACCAACAACAATCTGCTGATGGGGCGACTGGCGGAGGTGGACACCAAACCGCAGCTGGAAATTTACGCCGATGATGTGAAGTGCAGCCACGGCGCCACCGTGGGGCGGATCGACGATGAGCAGATGTTCTATCTGCGCTCCCGCGGGATCGATAAGCAGGCGGCCGAGAAGATGATTATCTACGCCTTTGCTGCCGAGCTGACCGAAGCCCTCGACGATGAAACGTTAAGACAGCAGGTGCTGGCGCGTATCGGCCAGCGTCTGCCTGGAGGTGTGGCATGATTTTCCCTGTAGAGAAAGTGCGGGCGGATTTTCCTGTCCTGACCCGTGAAGTAAACGGTCTGCCGCTTGCCTATCTCGACAGCGCCGCCAGCGCGCAAAAGCCCATGCAGGTGATCGAGGCCGAGGCGGAGTTTTACCGGCATGGCTACGCGGCGGTGCACCGGGGGATCCACACCCTCAGCGCCGAGGCGACGCAGCGGATGGAGAATGTCCGTACCCGCGCGGCAACATTTTTAAACGCCCGCTCGCCGGAGGAGCTGGTCTTTGTGCGCGGTACCACCGAAGGGATCAACCTGGTGGCGAACAGCTGGGGCAGCGCCGAAGTGCACGCGGGCGATAACATCCTCATCAGTCAGATGGAGCACCATGCCAATATCGTGCCCTGGCAGATGCTGTGCGAGCGCGTCGGGGCGGAACTGCGGGTTATCCCGCTTAACGAGGATGGCACGTTACAGCTTGAACAGCTGGATACCCTGCTGGATGAACGCACCCGGCTGGTGGCCATTACTCAGATCTCCAACGTGCTGGGTACCGAAAATCCGGTGGCGGAGATTATCGCCAAAGCCCACCAGGTGGGGGCGAAAGTGCTGATTGATGGCGCCCAGGCGGTGATGCACCATACGGTGGATGTCCAGGCGCTGGACTGCGACTTCTATGTCTTTTCCGGCCATAAGCTCTACGGGCCTACCGGTATCGGCGTGCTGTACGTCAAAGATGAGATTTTACAGGCGATGCCGCCGTGGGAAGGGGGCGGGTCGATGATCGCCACCGTCAGCCTGAGCGGAGGCACAACCTACGCCCGGGCGCCGTGGCGCTTTGAGGCGGGCACGCCTAACACCGGCGGCATTATCGGGCTGGGCGCGGCGATGGAGTATGTGTCAGGCATCGGCCTTGATGCTATCGCCGAATATGAACAGATGCTGATGCGCTACGCTCTGGCGGAACTTGCCAACGTGCCGGATCTCACGCTGTATGGCCCGGCGGACCGTCAGGGTGTTATTGCCTTTAACCTTGGCAAACACCACGCCTATGACGTGGGCAGTTTTCTCGATAACTACGGGGTGGCGGTGCGAACCGGACACCACTGCGCTATGCCGCTGATGGCGTTTTATCAGGTACCGGCGATGTGCCGCGCATCGCTGGTGATGTACAACACACTGGAAGAGGTCGACAGACTGGTGGCCGGGCTGAAGCGTATCCACCAGCTGCTGGGCTAAAAAGAGGGCAAGAGATGGCTGCATTGCCAGACAGAGATAAATTGCTGCGTAATTTTACGCGTTGCGCAAACTGGGAAGAGAAGTACCTCTACATCATTGAGCTGGGGCAGCGTCTGCCTGCCCTCAGCGAAAGCGACCACGTCCCGGAAAATAGTATTCAGGGGTGTCAGAGCCAGGTGTGGATAATAATGCACCAGAATGAAGCCGGGGTGATTGAATTAGCGGGCGACAGTGATGCGGCAATAGTCAAAGGCCTTATTGCCGTCGTGTTTATTTTATATCAGCAGATGTCCGCCCAGGATATTGTCGCTTTTGACGTCCGCCCGTGGTTTGAAAAAATGGCGCTCACCCAGCATTTAACCCCCTCCCGATCCCAGGGGCTTGAGGCGATGATCCGCGCAATCCGTTCCAAAGCCGCCAACATTAGCTAAACTATCAGGACAGCCCTCATTCTGCTCCGCGAGACGGCTCCCGCCTCGCGGATTTTTCAGCTTTCTGACGTTCTGTCAGTGAATAAGGAATCTCAGCATGAAGCGCGCGTCTTTATTAACTCTCATTCTTTTAGGTTCGCTCAGCGCGCTTAATAGCGCCCGGGCGGTGGATTATCCTTTGCCAGCGGCGGGTAGCCGGTTAATCGGGCAAAATCAGACCTATGTTGTTCAGGAAGGTGATAATAACCTGCAGGCCATTGCGCGCCGGTTTAATACCGCTGCGCATTTAATACTCGAAGCCAATAATACTATCGCCCCGGTCTATCCGGCGCCGGGAACGGTGATCACCATTCCGTCGCAAATGTTGCTGCCGGATACCCCCCGGGAAGGGATTGTGGTGAATCTGGCGGAGCTGCGGCTCTACTTCTATCCCCCGGGTGAAAATAGCGTGCAGGTCTATCCGCTGGGCATTGGACAGCTTGGGCTGGACACGCCGGTGACCACCACCCGCATCAGCCAGAAGATCCCGAATCCGACCTGGACGCCAACTGCGGGCATCAGAGCGCGCTCGCTGGCTCAGGGCATCAAACTGCCGCCGGTAGTACCCGCAGGGCCAAATAACCCGTTAGGACGCTTTGCGCTGCGTCTGGGCGTGGGTAACGGTGAATACCTGATCCACGGGACCAGCGCGCCGGACAGCGTGGGGCTGCGCGTCAGTTCCGGTTGTATGCGTATGAATGCGCCGGATATCAAAGCGCTCTTCGCCCAGACCTCTGTCGGCACGCGGGTGCAGATCATCAATGAGCCGGTGAAGTTCTCGGTTGAGCCGGACGGTAAGCGCTACGTTGAAGTGCATCGCCCGCTGGCGACGATGGAAGGGGAGAATCCGCAAACGCTGGCGATCGCCCACTCCAGTGCGCTTGCATCCTTTATGTCGCAGAGTGGCAGCGATAAGACGTTAGTGAACAAAGCGTTGTCGCGTCGGGCGGGTATCCCGGTAGAGGTCTCGACAGGTGCCGGGGCGAATGTGAACAGTAGTGGGCTTTCAGCGAAGAACACGCTTTCGTCTGTGGGGCATGAACAGGCGATTCAGTAAAGCGAAATGCGGGGCAAAAAAAAATGGCGCACAATGTGCGCCATTTTATTAACACAGGTACTATTACTTACGGTATTTAGTAGCCTGGTTGTCCAGACGCTGGTTAGCGCGAGCTGCGTCGTCTTTAGCAGCCTGAACGTCGGAACGCATTGCGTTCACGTCGTTGCTCAGCTGGTCAACTTTAGCGTTCAGAGTCTGAACGTCAGAAGACAGCTGATCGATTTTAGCGTTGCTGGAGCAACCTGCCAGCAGAGTAGAACCCAGGATTACCGCGCCCAGTACCAGTTTAGTACGATTCATTATTAATACCCTCTAGATTGAGTTAATCTCCATGTAGCGTTACAAGTATTACACAAAGTTTTTTAGGTTGAGAATATTTTTTTGATGGGAATATGCCTATTTTTGATCGTTCGCTCAAAGAAGCACCTGTTTTGACTATTTCATGAAAAATATTGTGTTAAAACAGACAATTTTCATCGGATTCATCTTAGAAAACGACCCCGTTAAATAGAAAAACCCGATTTGCTTTTTTAATAAATTTGGCTGATAGCGGAAATAAAAAAAGCGCCCCGAAGGACGCTTTTTATACAAACTAATTCGAACGAAATTATTACAGCACGTGAACAGATGCGGTATTAGTGGTGCCGCTTGGAACCAGTGCACCAGAAACCATCACCACAACGTCGCCTTTCTGCGCCAGGCCACGTTCAACCAGCTGCAGGGCCACTTCTTTACCCAGGCGGTAGAAATCGTCAGTAGAGGCGATCTCTTTTACCAGGTGTGGAACCACGCCTTTGCTCAGCACCAGCTGACGCGCAGTGGTTTCGTTGGTGGTCAACGCCAGAATGGTCGCGTCCGGGAAGTATTTACGCACTGCGCGAGCTGATTTACCGCCCTGGGTGGCGACGACAATCAGCGGTGCTTCCAGTTTCTCGGCGGTTTCTACCGCGCCACGGCACACGGCTTCGGTGATGCGCAGTTTACGGCTGTCGTTGTTGTAATCCAGACGGCTTTTCATCACGCGGTCGGTACGCTCACAGATGGTCGCCATGATGGAGACCGCTTCCAGCGGGTACTTACCTTTAGCCGATTCGCCAGAGAGCATTACCGCATCGGTACCGTCGAGGATGGCGTTCGCCACGTCGCCAGCTTCTGCGCGGGTTGGACGTGGGTTTTTGATCATGGAGTCCAGCATCTGCGTTGCGGTGATAACCACTTTACGCGCGCGAACACACTTCTCGATCATCATCTTCTGCGCGAAGATCACCTCTTCAACCGGGATCTCAACGCCCAGGTCACCACGCGCAACCATGATGCCGTCAGAGGCGTCGTGGATTGCGTCGAAGTTGTTCAGGTCTTCCTGGTTTTCGATTTTGGAGATGATCTGGATGTTTTCGCCGCCGTGGGCTTTCAGGTGCTCTCGGATTTCAACAACGTCAGAACGTTTACGGATAAAGGAAGCCGCAACGAAGTCAACGCCTTGCTCGCAACCGAAGATCAGGTCCTGTTTGTCTTTCTCAGCCAGGGCTGGCAGCGCGATGGAAACGCCAGGCAGGTTAACGCCTTTGTTTTCGCCCAGGTCGCCGTTGTTCAGCACTTTACAGATAACTTTGTTACCTTCGATAGCGGTGACTTCCATACCGATCAGGCCATCGTCCACCAGAACGGTGTTACCGACGGACAGGTCGCTGGTGAAGCCTTCATAGGTCACAGCAACGATTTCACTGTTGCCGACAACAGACTTGTCTGTAGTGAAGGTGAAAGTCTGTCCCGCTTTCAGCGAAACGTCGTTGCCGCCTTCCAGTTTAATGGTACGAATTTCTGGACCTTTGGTATCCAGCAGGATTGCTGCTTTTTTACCGGTCTTGCTCATCACGTTGCGCAGGTTCTGGATGCGCTGGCCGTGTTCAGCATAGTCACCGTGAGAGAAGTTCAGACGCATCACGTTCATGCCGGCGTCCAGCATCTTGGTCAGCATCTCTTCAGATTCGGTTTTCGGGCCGATGGTGCAAACAATTTTCGTCTTTTTCATGACAGTCTTAGTCTTTAAGTTGGGAAGGATATGGAAATCTCGCTCCGGGGGCGCAGAGCCCTGGAGTCAAACCTGTGTTGCGAAATTTTTTATGGCACGCAGTAAGGATAGGTGACATCAATTGAGCGTGCAGAAGAATGTGTGCCTGTGTTTCAGCCCAGGGAGAGAGGTTAAGTTGTATGCGTTGTTTTTTGTAGTCCAAGCGCTGAAACCATTCATCAGAAGACAGGCGCGCATTATACGCTGAAAGATGCGCAAAAGGAAAATGAAAACAGCGTTTCAAAAATTATATATGCAGTTTTACAAAGGGTTGTTATCAATGCGTTAAGGTTGACCGCGTAGATGTTGCGCTCGCGAAAAACCTTCAGGCAAATGCCCCATTTTTATGGCGTTTCGCTATGGCGACTTTTTAGCTATCGATTGCAGAAAATTAGCAAAGGCCTTCTCCCCAGGTGTCACGCCTCTTATCACTCAAAGTTATAAGATATTCCTTTTCATTCATTCAAAAGCTAATAACGCCTGTTTACTATCGTTTGGACATCCATACTGCTAAACCGCCACAGGCGAACGGATTACCCGAAGAATGATTGTACTCAGGAATATTTCAAAGATTTTTGACAACGGAAAAGTGGCGCTGACAGCCGTTGATAACGTGAACCTGACGATAGAGCAGGGGCAAATTTATGGAATTATTGGCTACAGCGGCGCGGGTAAAAGTACCTTAATCCGCCTGCTCAATGGCCTGGAAAAGCCGACCACCGGCAGCGTGACGATTAACGGACACGACATCTCCGCGGCGAAAGGTGAAACCCTGCGCCAGGCGCGGCTGAAGATCAGTATGGTGTTTCAGCACTTCAATCTGCTGTGGTCGCGCACCGTGAGCGAGAACATCGCCTTTTCAATGCAGATTGCCGGGGTGCCTAAAGCCAAAATCAAAGCCCGCGTGGCAGAACTGGTTGAGCTGGTGGGGCTGAAAGGCCGCGAACAGGCTTATCCGTCCCAGCTTAGCGGTGGGCAGAAGCAGCGCGTCGGCATTGCCCGCGCGCTGGCCAACAACCCGGACGTGCTGCTCTGCGACGAGGCCACCTCGGCGCTGGATCCCCAGACCACCGATCAGATCCTCGATCTGCTCCTCGACATCAACCGTCGTTTTAAGCTCACCATTGTACTCATCACCCATGAGATGCACGTGGTGCGCAAAATCTGTGACCGCGTGGCGGTGATGGAAAACGGCAAAGTGGTGGAAGAGGGCGACGTGCTGCAGGTCTTTACCCATCCCCAGCAGCCGATTACGCAACAGTTTGTGCGTCAGGTCAGCCAGTACGCCGAAGACGAGACCTTTAACAGCGAGCTGGCAAACGAACTGGAAGGCACCGTTATTAAGCTGACCTTTACCGGCCACAGCACCCACAAGCCGGTCGTCGGGGAACTGACGCTGCGCTACGGCCTGCCGTTTAACATCCTGCACGGCAAAATGACACAAACTGCCCACGGTGTCTTCGGCCAGCTCTGGCTGCACGTGGTGGCAACAGATGAACAACTGAACAATATCCTCGCCGATTTGCAGCACAGTGATATTGAAGGCGAGGTAATTAAACATGGCTGAGAATCTCTTCCCGCACCTGAAATGGGACCAGCTCTGGGCGGCCACCCTGGAGACGCTGTATATGACCGCGCTCTCCGGCGTTGCGACTTTTGTGCTCGGGCTTGTCCTCGGTCTGGCGCTCTTTTTAACCGCCCGGGGCGGCATGTTCCATAACCGCACGGTCTACAGCGTCATTTCGATTGTGGTGAACGTCTTCCGCTCCATCCCGTTCATCATTCTGATTGTGCTGCTGATCCCCTTCACCAAAACCGTGGTGGGGACCATCCTCGGGGCCAACGCCGCACTGCCTGCGTTGATCGTCGGTGCCGCGCCGTTCTACGCCCGTCTGGTGGAGATCGCCCTGCGTGAAGTGGACAAAGGGGTGATCGAGGCGACGCGCTCAATGGGCGCCCGACTCAGCACATTAATCTTTCGCGTTTTACTGCCGGAATCATCGCCTGCCCTGGTCTCAGGGATCACGGTGACGCTGATTGCCCTGGTGAGCTACAGCGCCATGGCGGGGGTGATTGGTGCCGGTGGTCTGGGAAATCTGGCTTACCTGGAAGGTTTCCAGCGCAACCATGGTGACGTCACGCTGGTGGCAACGGTGACCATTTTGATCATCGTTTTCATTATCCAGTTCTGCGGCGACATCATTACTTCCATTCTTGATAAAAGATAAACACAACAATACACAGGAACCATCATCATGAAAAAGACACTGACGTTGATCGCCGCAGCAACCTTGAGCGCCCTGAGCTTTGCCTCCTGGGCTGATACCCTGACCGTGGGGGCCTCCAACACCCCGCACGCCGAAATTCTGGAGCAGGCGAAGCCGATTCTGGCGAAACAGGGTATCGATCTGGAGATCAAACCGTTCCAGGACTACATCCTGCCGAACACCGCGCTGGCGGGTCGTGACATCGACGCCAACTACTTCCAGCACATTCCATACCTGAACAGCGTGCTGAAAGATCACGCCGGGGATAAAGAGTACGATTTCGTCAGCGCCGGGGCGATCCACATCGAGCCAATCGGTATCTACTCCAAAAAATACAAGTCGCTGAAAGATCTGCCGGAAGGCGGCAAAATCATCATGCGTGATGCGGTCTCTGAAGAGGGACGTATCCTCTCTATCTTCGAGAAAGAGGGCGTGATCAAGCTGAAGCCGGGCATCGACAAAGTGACCGCGCGCATCAGCGACATCGTTGAAAACCCGAAAAAGCTGCAGTTCACCCCGAACGTAGAAGCCTCCCTGCTGCCGCAGATGTATAACAACGACGAGGGCGCGGCGGTTGTCATCAACGCCAACTACGCCATCGACGCCGGTCTGGACCCGGTTCACGACCCGATTGCGGTAGAGAGCGGTGAAAACAACCCGTACGCCAACATCATCACCGTTCACCGTGGCGATGAGAAGAAGAAAGACATCGTGGCGCTGGTGGACGTGCTGCACTCTAAAGAGATCCAGGACTGGATCCGCACCAAGTATAAAGGCGCGGTGATCCCGGTTAACAACTGATTTATCCGTTTGATTTCAAAGCCCGGCGAGTCTCTCGTCGGGCTTTTTTGTATAACGGCGATGAATCTATTAAGCTGGCCTTTTAAGGCAACGGAGTGAAAGTCATGGGCAATGTAACCAAAGACGAAGCGCTGTATCAGGAGATGTGTCGCGTGGTAGGCAAAGTCGTTCTTGAGATGCGCGATTTGGGGCAGGAGCCGAAGCATATCGTCATCGCCGGGGTACTACGCACCGCGCTGGCAAACCAGCGGGTGAAACGCAGCGAATTAACCACCCAGGCGATGGAAACCGTCGTTAAAGCGCTGGCCGGTTAAGCCGCCAGCGTTTCGCCAGCTGTTCAACGCCACAGCACAGCAGGTAATAGACCACGCCAGTAAAAATAAAAATAGCCGCCGGGTAGATCTGCACCCGGTTGTTCACCTGGCCTGCCACGGTGGTCAGCTCCGGCACGTTGACAATAAAGGCCAGCGAGGTGTCCTTCAGCAGGCTGATAAAAATCCCCATTAGCGAAGGCAGGGTGTTGCGCAACGCCTGCGGCAGCAGGAGTAACCCCAGCGTTTGCAGCGCGCCAAACCCCTGGGCCTGAGCGGCTTCATATTGTCCTCCAGGCAACGCAATCAGCCCGGCCAGCACGGAGTGCATCACGGCGGCGGCGGTAAACCACGCCAGCGCGAGAGTAACGGTCAGCGCCCCCGGCAGATCGCCTCCGGTGATGAGGGGTAACAGATACCACAGCCAGAAAATGACAAAAATCAGCGGGATGCCGCGGATAATCTCAGCCCACAGGAACAGGGCTTTGCGCAGGCCACCCGGGAAACGCCACGCCAGCCCCGCCAGCGCTATTCCAGCCGGGAACGCCAGCGCCGCGGCACCCAAAGCCATCAGTAGCGTCAACAGCACGCCGCCGGGCTGCCCGGCCGCAGCTCGTCCCCAGAGCAGATAATCCAGGTTATCGGTAATAACAGTCAGTCCGGCTAACATCTCTCTTCACTCCGGGGGGTGATGGCGGCTTTACGGCGCCGTTCGGTTGAAGATCCCAGTCTGGTCAGCAACACCCCCATCGCCACGCCGGTGAGCAGGTACAGTACCGTGCCGATGCTGAAAGCCTCCAGCGCGTGGGCGTTATAGCTCTCTGTCTGCCGCACCTGGTAGGTGAGCTCCGCAAAGCCGATGCCGCTTGCCAGCGAAGAGAGTTTCATCAGATTGAGGTACTGACCCACCACCGGCTGCCAGGCGTTCGCCAGCCCCTGCGGCAGCAGGATATACCGCAGCAGCGGCCAGGGGGAAAAGCCCTGCGCCAGGGCGGCTTCCCGCTGCCCGGCGGAAACGGCGCGTAGCCCGGCGGTGATCTCCTCTGTCAAAAAGGCCGAGGTAAAGACCCCCAGTCCCCAGGCGGAGCAGAGAAACTCTGGCGTAAACCACCAGACCTGACCCGGCAGCACCGCCCAGGTATGATCGTCCATCACAAAGGTGCGAAACCCCTGCGGCAGCCCGTTCCAGGCGGCGAAATACCAGAACAGCAGCTGCACCAGAAGGGGCGTATTGCGAAACAGCGATACCCACAGGGCGACGATATGCGCGCCGATGCGCCCCCCGGCGAGACGCAACCCCAGAGAGGCGAGAGTGATAAGGCTGGCGACCACCATCCCTGCCAGCGTCACCCACAGGGTGGTGAGAAAACCGGACAAGATCCACTGCAAGGGCTGGCCGGTCAGCACCCCTTCCCAGTCGAGGTTGGGCATCACACCCCTCCCGGATGCAGCGGGTTAAGCACCTTCTGCAGAAAACGCTGGGTGCGTGGATGGGCAGGATGCTGAAAAAACTGCTCTGGCGGAGCCACCTCCAGAATGTGCCCGCCATCGATGAACACTACCCGGTCGGCAATTTCCCGGGCAAACTGCATCTCATGGGTGACCACAATCATGGTGATCCCGCTGTGGGCGAGGGCTTTCATCACCAGCAGGACTTCGCCAATCATCTCCGGATCGAGGGCCGAGGTGGGCTCGTCAAAGAGGATGATCTGCGGCGAGGAGGCCAGGGCTCGGGCGATCGCCACCCGCTGCTGCTGCCCACCGGATAAGGCCTCCGGATAGTGATCGGCTTTATCCGCCATCCCCACCTGCGCCAGCAATCTATCGGCGCGGGTGTCGGCCTCTGCCGAATGCCAGCCATGAACGTGCCTCAGCGCCAGGGCGATGTTTTGTCGGGCCGTCAGATGGCTGTAGAGATTAAACTGCTGGAAGACAAAACCGACCCGGCTGCGCAGCTGGCGCAACGCCTGGCGGGGGAGCTGGCGCGTAGATTTCCCGTCAATCAGGATGTCGCCGGAGGTGAGAGCTTCCAGCTGGTTGATCAGGCGAATCAGCGTCGATTTACCGGAACCCGACGGGCCGAGAATAGCGACCACCTCACCGGGCGTCACGCTGAGGTTGATGCCTTTCAGCACCGGGCGGTCGCCGTAACGTTTCACCACCTCGCAAAAGGTGACGCTGGCCTGTTGCAGATGTGAAAAATCCGCGGCACGGGCCGCGGAGCGAGAGAATAAACCTGACAGCATATTACTGGGCTTCTATTTTAAAGGCGCGAGGCTGCGGGGAGGGCGTCTGTGGACCAAACCAGGCATCGTAGATTTTTGCCGCGTCGCCGGTATTCTCCAGCTTCACCAGCTCATCGTTCACCACCTTTAACAGCGCGGTTTCGCCTTTTTTCACCCCGACGCCAATCTCTTCTTTACTTAGCAGATCCGGGAGGATCTTAAAGTTGGCTTTATCCGGCGCCTGGGCCAGCAGACCCGCCAGAATGGTGCTGTCCTGGGTGATCGCCTGCACGTTGCCGTTGCGCAACGCCGTCAGCGCCAGCGGAATATCGTCATAAGAGAGCACACGGGACTGCGGGAAACGCTGATGCAGCGCCTGCTCCCCGGTGGTGCCTTTTACCGCCCCGATACGCGCCTTGCTGTAGGCCTCCAGTTTATCCGCGCCCTTGGCCGGAACCAGGAACTGCTGCCCGGTCACGAAATAGGGGGTCGAAAAGTCGATCACCTGCGCCCGTTCCGGGGTGATGGTGATATCCGCCACAATCAGATCCGCTTTCCCGGACTGTAGCAGCGGGATGCGGTTTGCCGGGTTAGTGGCGACCAGCTCCAGTTTTACGCCGAGTGATTTTGCCAGCGCTTTGGCGAAGTCGACGTCATAGGCGACGATTTCGTGGCTTTTTGCATCCACCGATCCAAACGGCGGATTGGCATCAAACGTTGCGACTTTCACCACACCCGCCGCCTTAATATCCGCCAGCTGGTCTGCTTGCGCCTGGGTGGAAACCATCCCGACAGCGGCCAGTAAAGCCAGTGCCAGCGTCCGTTTTGTGTGTATTGCCATAGGTTCCTCTGCTTCTGTTTTTATTTTGTCCTCATACGCTCCCATACCCGGCGCAGGTAGCCAAATGCCAATATTGTCTTTGCTTAACGAAAAAAATCATTAGTGAACAGCGCGTTACCCAGCGGTTAAAGCAGCGTTGCTTTTGCGCCTGGCGCAAATCCTCTGCCGGAATCGGTATTTCCATCGCCGACGGATTGCTGTTGTACTGCTTTCAGGTTAAGCACATGAGGAACAGGGCAATGGACAAACTGATGAGTACGTTACGGCGGTTTTTTACCGCACGATCGGAAGAGAACAGCGCGCAGCGTATTATTGAATCCATTCTGCCTGTCGCCAGCCTCTACGGTGTGGATATCGCCAATATTGACCCGGAGTGGTTCCATGACCAAACGCCACGCTGAACACCGCCTGGTGCGGGAAACATACTGGAATGAGGTGTGCGTTCTTCACCGCACCATCTGCCATTCTGGACGCTAACATCCAAAAATCGCCGCAAGTTTTGTCCACGGCTTAGCTTCCTGCTAAGGTCTCTGGCGTCCTTTTTCTGCACCAGTTAAATGAATGAACAGCAAAAACTATCTACAACGAGGGCTCCTGATTTGGCTCACGCTCTGCCTGCTCAGCAGCGTGCTGCTGTATGCCGAGCAGATCCGCCGTCAGTACTGGGCACTCGACCGGGAATTTGCCACGGCGTTTACGGAGATCGGCGCGGTTCTCACCCAGAATGAGTCAGTGCTGCCGCTGTTGAATGGCGATGAAGATCTGTCGGCGCTGCGTAAAAAATTTCCGCAAATACTCGACCTGCAAACCACCTCTGGTCGCGCGCTCGACGCCGCCCGGGTTGAACCGGTGACTGGCACGCAGTACTGGCTCTACAACCCCTGGCGACAGATCCGGGTGCTGATTGACCCTTCGCCGGTCCTTAACGCCTGGCCCCGCTTTTCCCGCCTCACCCTGAATCTCTCCGGTGAGGTGCCGCCACCGCCAACAGAAGCTTTCTGGCACTGGCAGCGACAGTTTTCTCAGCATACCCAGCCGTTTATTCTGCTGGCCGAGGCCCAACCGGCGTGGCTGAGCGTGGCGCTGCTGCCGTTTGTCCTGCTGTTTGTGGGCTGGGCTATTGTGGTCGCGGCGGGTGGCGTGATCCTCTGGCAGCGTAAGCAGCGCCAGAACGCCGACCAGCGCGCCTGGTACTATCAACATGCCCGGCTCAATACCCTGGGGGAGATCACCGCGGGCATTGTGCATGAGATCAACCAGCCTCTCACGGCGGTGCAGACCTGGATCCAGGGGGCGCAGCGCCAGGTGCGCCAGGATAACCCTGCGGCGGTTGCTCAGGCGCTGGGCTCGGCGCTGGTGCAAACCCAGCGCATTAGCGCGCTGCTGACCCGCTTTCGTGAGCACGTGACCCAGGAGGCTGTCACCTTAGAGGCAGTAGATCTGGCCGAGTGCTGGCGGCATGTCGGCAACCTGCTGGAGCATGAGCGCACCGCCAGTCCTGTTCGTCTTACCCATGATTTCGCCGCCGATGCCCGCACGCTCTGCGCCGACCGGCTGTGGCTGGAGCAGGTGCTGCATAACCTGCTCAGCAACGCTATTCAGGCCCAGCAGGAGCGCGCCGCGGGATGGGTGCATATCCGCAGCCATCGCGAAGGCGAACGCATCCATATAGCGATCACTGACGGTGGCCCGGGCTTTACCCCGGAAGCGCTCCACAACGCCTTTATGCCTTTTTATAGCGGGCGAGAGGGCGGCACGGGGCTGGGAATGACCTTAACGGAGTCGTTGGTCACCCGGATGAATGGCACGCTGGCTCTGGATAATGCCCCGGAGGGCGGGGCCAGGATCAGATTGCAGTTTGCTCACCACGGAGGTCAGGTAAATGGATAACGTCATCTGGTTGATTGATGATGATGCGTCAGTCAGAGAGTCGCTGGTTTTTCTTTTCACCGGTATGAACTGGCATGTGGAGCCTTATGACAGTATTGCTGCATTTACCGCGGCGCAGGGGGCGGAAAAATCCCTGACCGGCTGTCTGCTACTGGACATGCGCATGCCGGGCAAAGGTGGGCTCGCCTGGCTGGAGGAGGGGGTATGGCCGTGGCCGCTGCTGCCGGTGATCCTCATGACCGGTCATGGCACCATTGATGCCTGCCGCCGCGCGTTTCACAACGGCGTGTTTGAATTTTTCACCAAGCCGCTGGATGCTGACAGGCTGATCGAATCCATCACCGCCGCCCTCGCCGAGAGCCAGCGGCGCCTGGGCGTCTGGCAGGAGGCCACGCGGGTCCGAGCGCGGTTTGAACAGCTCACCACCCGGGAGCATGAGGTGCTGCAGGCGCTCATGGAAGGCAGCAGTAATAAAGGGGTCGCCGCCCGGCTGAATCTCTCCCCAAGGACAGTGGAAGCGCACCGGGCGGCGGTGTTCGCCAAGCTGGGCGTCTCAAGCCTGGTGCAGGCCATCCGGGAATATGACAAATTGCAATCCGTATAACTACCAGGATCACCGCGTAGTCAACCGAATAACATTTCATCCCACGACTGGATACGCTGCAAGGGTTCCCACTTACAAGAGGATGTGCGATGAAAAAGTTAATGATGGCAGTAGCGTGTGTAGCAGGGATGGTCAGCGTATCGGCGCATGCACAGTCTGTGGCGCAAAAAAATCTCTCCCTGGCCCAGGCGAATGCGTTAGCCAGCGCGGCGATCCAGGCCTGCACAGCAAAAAATTATCAGGTCAGCGTCACGGTGGTGGATCGCGCCGGGGTGGTAAAAGCGGTGCAGCGCACGGATAACGCCGGTCCGCACACCCTGAAAGCCAGCGAAATGAAAGCCTTTACCGCCCTCAGCACCAAAAACGCGTCGGGGAAGGTGATGGAGTCTGCCCAGAGCAACGCGGGCGCGCAGAACCTGCGCGATATCCCTGGCCTTCTGCTGCTGGCGGGGGGAGTACCGGTCAGGGAAGGGGATGAGGTAATTGGCGCCATCGGCATTGGCGGCGCGCCGGGTGGTCATCTGGATGAAGCCTGCGCGCAGCAAGCCATTGATGGCCTGAAGAAGTCGTAAAAACGCCCGGCGGCGCTGCGCTTACGCGGCTCTGAGGGAAGGGTGTTGTAGGCCGGGTAAGCGTAGCGCCACCCGGCATAAAACTAAAAGCCCCGGCGCGAGTCCGGGGCTTTTTTATCAGATCTTGCAGGCGTCGCCGCAATCATCATCCGCCACGATCGCCTGGGCTTTTTTATCCGCATCTTCAAGGCGTTCAGCGTTACGTTCTTCGGCTTCGTCCAGCCCGTCAAACACCAGATTGTTGAGATCAATTTCCATCGTTTACCTGCTTTGTTCGGTTTTTGTTCCAGGTCGTATTATAGAGCAAAACAGAGGGAGGAGGCACCCCAGCGCACATAAGGATAATCCTTGCCATACTGATGACTCACCCGGACTCAGGAGGCGTTGTGATCGTCTTATGTAAAACCTGCGGCACCTCTTATGACGCCGACCGCGAACCGCAGCACTGTGCCATTTGCGAAGATGAGCGCCAGTATGTACCCGCGACGGGCCAGGAGTGGCTTGATTTTTCCGCCCTGACCAACACGCACACCAACAAGTGGCAACAGCTTGAACCCGACTTATTGGGTATCAAAACCGTGCCCGCGTTTGCCATCAACCAGCGCGCGATCCTGCTGAGAACCGCGCAGGGTAATGTGCTGTGGGACTGTATCGCCAATCTCGATCCCGCCACCCAGGCGCTGGTGAACGCGCTGGGCGGTATCGACGCCATCGCCATCTCGCACCCGCACTACTACACCACCATGCAGGATTGGGCAGCGGCCTTTAACGCCCCGGTATACCTGCACGCCAGGGATCGGCAGTGGGTGATGAGGGACAGCCCGGCGCTGCGCTTCTGGGAGGGGGATTCGCTGGAGATCGTCCCTGACGTGACGCTGCACCGACTGGGCGGCCATTTTGCCGGCGGGACGGTGCTGCACTGGCACCGCGACGGCGGTATTCTGCTGGCCGGGGATATTCTGCAGGTCACGCCGGGCAAAGATGGGGTGTCGTTTATGTGGAGCTACCCGAACATGCTGCCGCTCCCGGCAGAAGCAGTGGCTGAGATCGCCGCCCGGCTGGAAAAGGTTTCCTTCGAGCGCCTCTACGGCGCCTTTGAGGGCCAGAACATTTCCGCGAACGCGCGGGAGATTGTCATGCGGTCGGTCCAGAAATATATTGCTTGTCTGAAGTCGTGACCGGTGGGTAAACTCAAAAAACCGTGATCTCGATCATGCCTGTAACAATCACAAAAAAATGAGACATTGCTATGCAACATATCATTGAAGGTTTTCTCAGCTTTCAAAAAGAAATTTTTCCGCAACGTAAAGACCTTTTCCGCAGTCTGGCGTCCAGCCAGAATCCCAAAGCGCTGTTCATCTCCTGTTCTGACAGCCGCCTGGTGCCGGAGTTAGTAACCCAGCAGGAGCCGGGACAGCTCTTTGTCATTCGCAATGCTGGCAACATCGTTCCGCCTTTCGGGCCGGA
>NZ_JBBCPK010000083.1:0-19700 GCF_037150775.1 Leclercia sp. M50 | reverse complement strand
ATCGGAGGTGCGTCAGGGCAGTTACGCCATGCACACCGGGATCGCCGAAATTGCCGAGGGCAATAACGATCTCTCTTCGCGCACCGAGCAGCAGGCGGCATCGCTGGCGCAAACGGCAGCCAGCATGGAGCAGTTAACCGCCACCGTCGGGCAGAACGCCGACAACGCCCGCCAGGCCTCTGGTCTGGCAAAGAGCGCGGCGCAGACGGCGAAGAAGGGGGGCGAACAGGCATCCCACGTGGCGAACACCATGAATGAGATCGCCGCCAGTTCGCAAAAGATTGGCGACATCATCAGCGTGATCGATGGCATCGCGTTCCAGACCAATATTCTGGCGCTGAACGCCGCGGTCGAAGCCGCCCGCGCGGGCGAGCAAGGGCGTGGCTTTGCGGTGGTGGCTGGCGAGGTCCGTAACCTGGCGAGCCGCAGCGCCAACGCGGCGAAAGAGATTAAGGTGCTGATTGAAGAGTCGGTGTCCCGCGTTCAGCAGGGTTCGGCGCTGGTGGACACGGCGGCGAAAACCATGACCGAGATCGTCAGCTCGGTCACCCGGGTTAACGACATTATGGGCGAAATCGCCTCCGCATCCGATGAACAGCGCCGCGGTATTGAGCAGGTGGCGCAGGCGGTAAGTCAGATGGATCAGGTGACTCAGCAGAACGCCGCGCTGGTGGAAGAGGCCGCGGCAGCCACCGATCAGTTAGCCGGCCAGGCGGATCACCTTACCTCGCTGGTGGCAGTATTTAATGTGAATGAACGTGTTGAAACAGTTACAGAAGTCGGGCGGTCGCAGGCCGTACCAGTCGGAACCTGAACGTGATTAAGTAAGAAGGCGCTATGACATCACCACTGCCCTCAGGGCAATCGTCATTATTGTTACAGATGACACAGCGCCTCGCGCTGTCCGACGCGCATTTCCGTCGGATATGTCAGTTAATCTACCAGCGCGCGGGGATTGTGCTGGCCGATCACAAGCGGGACATGGTCTACAACCGCCTTGTGCGTCGCCTGCGCACGCTCGGACTGGATGATTTTGGTCGCTATCTGGGGATGCTGGAAGCAAATCCAAACAGCGCGGAATGGCAGGCGTTTATCAACTCCCTGACCACCAACCTGACCGCCTTTTTCCGGGAAGCACACCACTTCCCGGTGCTGGCGGAGCATGCCCGCCGCCGCAGCGGCGGCGAATATCGCGTCTGGAGCGCGGCGGCGTCGACCGGGGAAGAGCCTTACTCGCTCGCCATCACCCTGGCCGACACGCTGGGTACCGCCCCGGGCCGCTGGAAGGTGATCGCCAGCGATATAGATACCGAGGTGCTGCAAAAAGCACAGAGCGGGATCTATCGCCAGGAGGAGCTAAAAACGCTGTCACCCCAGCAGCTTCAGCGCTACTTCATGCGTGGCACCGGTCCGCACGAAGGGCTGGTGCGGGTGCGTAGCGAACTGGCAAATGCGGTGGAGTTCTCCATGGTCAACCTGCTGGAGAAGCAGTACAACGTGGCGGGGCCTTTTGACGCCATTTTCTGTCGTAACGTGATGATCTATTTCGACAAAACGACGCAGCAGGAGATCCTGCGCCGCTTTGTGCCGTTGCTCAAACCTGACGGTTTACTGTTTGCCGGGCACTCGGAGAACTTCAGCAATCTTGTGCGCGAGTTTAGCCTGCGTGGCCAGACGGTATATGCGCTGAGTAAGGATAAAGCATGAGTAAAATCAGGGTCTTGTCAGTTGATGATTCAGCGTTAATGCGCCAGATCATGACTGAGATTATCGACAGCCACAGCGACATGGAGATGGTGGCGACGGCCGCCGATCCGTTGGTAGCCCGGGATTTAATTAAAAAATATAACCCCGACGTGCTGACCCTGGATGTCGAAATGCCGCGCATGGACGGCATCGACTTCCTCGAAAAGTTAATGCGTCTGCGGCCAATGCCGGTGGTGATGGTCTCTTCTCTGACCGGCAAAGGGTCCGAAATCACCCTGCGGGCGCTGGAGCTGGGGGCGGTGGATTTCGTCACCAAACCGCAGCTTGGCATTCGCGAGGGGATGCTGGCGTACAGCGAGATGATCGCCGAAAAAATTCGTACCGCGGCCAGGGCGCGGGTTGCCACGCATAAGCCGCTGGCGGCCCCCGCCACCCTGAAAGCCGGTCCGCTGCTGAGCTCGGAAAAGCTGCTGGTTATCGGCGCCTCTACCGGCGGAACAGAGGCAATTCGTCATGTACTCCAGCCATTGCCGCTTTCAAGCCCAGGTATTCTGATCACTCAACATATGCCGCCAGGCTTTACCCGCTCGTTTGCGGAGCGTCTGAATAAGCTGTGTCAGATTAGCGTGAAAGAGGCGGAGGATGGCGAACGCGTTCTGCCGGGGCATGCCTATATCGCCCCGGGCGACAAGCATATGGAGCTGGCGCGCAGCGGCGCTAACTATCAAATCAAAATTCATGACGGGCCGCCGGTTAACCGGCACCGTCCGTCGGTGGATGTGCTGTTTCATTCGGTGGCGAAACACGCGGGGCGCAACGCCGTTGGGGTGATCCTGACGGGGATGGGCAACGATGGCGCCGCCGGAATGCTGGCGATGCACCAGGCTGGCGCCTGGACCATCGCGCAGAATGAAGCAAGTTGTGTGGTGTTCGGCATGCCGCGCGAGGCCATCAATATGGGTGGCGTCAGCGAAGTGGTCGATCTTAGTCAGGTTAGTCAGCAGATGCTGGCGAAAATCAGTGCCGGACAGGCAATACGTATTTAACGAGGAGTGTAGTTTTATGGCGGACAAAGAGCTCAAGTTTTTGGTTGTGGATGACTTTTCCACCATGCGTCGCATCGTGCGCAACCTGCTTAAAGAGCTGGGTTTTAATAACGTAGAAGAAGCAGAAGACGGCGTTGATGCGCTGAACAAACTGAATGCTGGCGGCTTTGGTTTTGTTATTTCCGACTGGAACATGCCGAACATGGATGGTCTGGAACTGCTGAAAACCATTCGTGCGAATGCCGCGATGGCCTCTATGCCTGTGTTGATGGTGACGGCTGAAGCGAAGAAAGAGAACATCATTGCTGCGGCACAGGCTGGCGCAAGCGGATATGTGGTGAAACCATTCACCGCGGCAACCCTGGAAGAAAAACTCGGTAAGATCTTCGAGAAACTCGGCATGTGAGGTACGGGAGATGATGCAGCCTTCGATTAAACCTACGGATGAGCATTCACCCGGCGACATAATTGCCCGCATCGGCAGCCTGACGCGTATGTTGCGCGACAGCCTGCGTGAGCTGGGCCTAGATCAGGCGATTGCGGAAGCGGCGGAAGCGATTCCCGATGCCCGCGACCGTCTGGATTATGTTGTACAGATGACTGCCCAGGCGGCAGAGCGTGCGCTGAACAGTGTTGAAGCGTCACAGCCGCATCAGGACGAGATGGAAAAGGGCGCAAAAGCGCTGACCAAACGCTGGGACGAATGGTTCGAAAATCCGATCGAACTCTCCGACGCCCGCGAACTGGTGACCGATACTCGTCACTACCTGAAAGCGGTGCCGGACCATACCAGCTTCACTAATGCCCAGCTGCTGGACATCATGATGGCGCAGGATTTCCAGGACCTTACGGGTCAGGTGATCAAGCGCATGATGGACGTGATCCAGGAGATTGAGCGTCAGCTGTTAATGGTGCTGCTGGAGAACATGCCGGAACCTTCCGCACGTCCACAACGCGAAAACGAAAGCCTGCTGAATGGCCCCCAGCTCGACACCACCAAAGCCGGTGTCGTGGCAAGCCAGGACCAGGTTGACGACCTGCTGGACAGCTTAGGGTTCTGATAGCCTGCGTTTTGCTGGAATTGCCGGGTGGCGCTGCGCTTACCCGGCCTACAAAACCTTCAATATCATCATATTGCGCGGTTCCGGTAGGCCTGTGCAAGCGAAGCGCCGCCAGGCAAAAACGCTACCTGTAAAGGTGGCGTTTTGTTCTTCCATTTTCCCTGTCACAGGCGAAAGCCCTAAATCAGCCCTTTTCACGCCCCTAATTAACGCATTGGTCAGGCGCGGCTTTGGCATCATATCGTCCAGACCTCTACCTGCGAGATGCTTGCCGTGGCAGAAGACAGCGACGACAAAACAGAAGCCCCCACACCCCACCGACTTGAAAAAGCGCGTGAGGACGGGCAAATACCCCGATCCCGAGAACTCACCTCGCTGCTGATTTTATTGGTTGGCGTGTGCATTATCTGGATAGGCGGGGAGTCCCTTGCCCGCAGACTGGCCGGCATGCTCTCGGCCGGGTTGCGCTTCGATCACAGCATGGTCAACGACCCTAACCTGATCCTCAGCCAGATTATCCTGCTGATCAAAAGCGCGATGGTCGCGCTGCTGCCGTTAATCACCGGCGTGGTGCTGGTGGCTATCGTATCGCCGGTGATGCTGGGCGGGCTGGTGTTCAGCGGGAAATCGCTGCAGTTTAAACTCTCCAAGCTGAACCCCTTGCCTGGTATCGCGAAAATGTTCTCCGCGCAGACCGCCGCCGAACTGCTGAAGGCGTTGATGAAAGCGACGCTGATGGGCAGCGTGGCGGGATTTTTTATCTGGCATAACTGGCCGGAGATGATGCGCCTGATCAGCGAGTCGCCGTTCACCGCCATGCGCAACGCGCTCAATCTGGTGGGGCTCTGTTCGCTGCTGGTGGTGCTCTCGATTATCCCGATGGTCGGATTTGACGTCTTCTTCCAGATCTACAGCCACATTAAAAAACTGCGCATGTCCCGCCAGGACATCCGGGATGAACATAAGCAGATGGAAGGTGACCCGCACGTCAAAGGGCGTATTCGCCAGATGCAGCGTGCCGCCGCACGTCGCCGGATGATGGAAGATGTACCGAAAGCGGATGTGATTGTTACCAACCCAACCCACTACTCCGTTGCGCTGCAATATGACGAAAACAAAATGAGCGCGCCTAAAGTGGTGGCGAAAGGGGCGGGGCTTATCGCGCTGCGCATCCGCGAAATTGGTAATGAAAACCGTATCCCGATGCTGGAAGCGCCGCCACTGGCGCGTGCGCTCTACCGGCATGCGGAAATAGGACAACAGATCCCGGGCCAGCTCTATGCCGCAGTCGCGGAAGTGCTGGCGTGGGTATGGCAGTTGAAGCGCTGGCGTCTTGCCGGTGGTCAACGACCTGTCAAACCTGAGAATCTCCCGGTGCCTGCCGCGCTGGATTTTATGAACGAGAAGGACTCTGATGGCTAATCTGGTGGCAATGTTGCGCCTCCCCGGCAACCTGAAATCGACTCAATGGCAGATCCTTGCCGGGCCGATCCTCATCCTGCTAATCCTGTCGATGATGGTGTTGCCGCTGCCGGCATTCATCCTCGACCTGCTTTTCACTTTCAACATTGCGCTCTCCATTATGGTGCTGCTGGTGGCGATGTTCACCCAGCGCACCCTGGAGTTCGCCGCGTTTCCGACCATCCTGCTCTTCACCACGCTGCTGCGTCTGGCGCTGAACGTCGCCTCCACCCGTATCATTCTGATGGATGGGCATACCGGCGGCGCGGCGGCAGGTAAGGTGGTTGAGGCCTTTGGCCACTTTCTGGTCGGCGGCAACTTCGCCATCGGGATCGTGGTGTTTATCATCCTCGTGATCATCAACTTCATGGTTATCACCAAAGGTGCGGGGCGTATCGCAGAAGTTGGCGCGCGTTTCGTCCTGGACGGGATGCCGGGTAAACAGATGGCGATTGACGCCGATCTCAACGCCGGTCTGATTGGCGAAGATGAAGCGAAAAAACGCCGTGCCGAAGTGACCCAGGAAGCGGACTTCTACGGCTCGATGGATGGTGCGAGTAAGTTCGTTCGCGGCGATGCCATCGCCGGTATTCTGATCATGGTGATCAACGTGATCGGCGGCCTGCTGGTGGGCGTGCTGCAACACGGAATGGCTATGGGCCAGGCAGCAGAGAGCTACACGCTGCTGACCATTGGTGACGGTCTGGTCGCCCAGATCCCGGCGCTGGTGATCTCCACCGCAGCCGGTGTGATCGTAACCCGCGTCGCCACCGATCAGGACGTCGGCGAGCAGATGGTCGGGCAGCTGTTCAACAACCCGAACGTGCTGATGCTCTCTGCCGCGGTACTTGGCCTGCTGGGCATGGTGCCGGGAATGCCGAACTTCGTCTTCCTGCTGTTCACCGCCGCACTGCTGGGGCTGGCCTGGTGGCTACGCGGACGCGAAGCCAAACCGAAGAGCGAGCCTGCTCCGGTGAAAATGCCGGAAAACACCCAGGCGGTGGAAGCCACCTGGAACGACGTCCAGCTGGAAGATTCGCTGGGCATGGAAGTGGGCTACCGCCTGATCCCGATGGTCGATTTCCAGCAGGATGGCGAACTGCTGGGACGTATCCGCAGTATTCGTAAAAAATTCGCCCAGGACATGGGCTTCCTGCCGCCGGTGGTGCATATCCGCGACAACATGGATCTGCCTCCTGCGCGCTATCGCATTCTGATGAAAGGGGTGGAGATCGGCAGCGGAGATGCCTATCCGGGGCGCTGGCTGGCCATTAACCCTGGCACCGCGGCGGGTACGCTGCCGGGTGAACAAACTATCGATCCGGCCTTTGGCCTGGCCGCCATCTGGATCGAAAGTGCCCTGAAAGAGCAGGCGCAGATCCAGGGCTATACCGTGGTGGAAGCCAGTACCGTCGTGGCAACTCATCTTAACCACCTGATTGGTCAGTTCTCCGCAGAGCTGTTCGGCCGCCAGGAGGCGCAGCAGCTGCTGGATCGCGTCACTCAGGAGATGCCGAAGCTCACCGAAGATCTGGTTCCGGGTGTACTGACCCTGACCACGCTGCACAAGGTGCTGCAAAATCTGCTCGACGAGAAAGTGCCGATCCGCGATATGCGCACCATTCTGGAGACTCTGGCCGAGCATGCACCGCTGCAGAACGATCCGCACGAGCTGACGGCGGTGGTGCGCGTGGCGTTAGGCCGCGCCATCACTCAGCAGTGGTTCCCGGGTACCGGCGAGGTGCAGGTGATTGGACTCGACACGCCGCTTGAGCGTCTGCTGCTGCAGGCGTTGCAGGGCGGCGGCGGGCTGGAGCCGGGGCTGGCGGATCGTCTGCTGGCGCAAACCCAGGAGGCGTTGCAGCGTCAGGAGATGCTGGGGGCGCCACCGGTGCTGCTGGTGAATCACGCCCTGCGTCCGCTGCTCTCGCGCTTCCTGCGCCGCAGCCTGTCGCAGCTGGTCGTGCTGTCGAATATGGAGCTGTCGGACAACCGCCATATCCGCATGACCGCCACCATCGGAGGCCAGTAATGCGTAAATTACTCTGGTTACTGGCCCTGCCGCTGATGGCGCAGGCCGCAGGGGAGGGGGCATGGCAGGCCAGCAGTATCGGCCTGACCCTTACCCACCGTGGCGTGGCGGCTTCGTCACGCCCACTGTCGGCGCAGCAGCCGGTATCGGGCCTGATGACTCTGGTGGCCTGGCGCTATGAGCTGAATGGCCCAACCCCCGCCGGGCTGCGGGTGCGGCTCTGTTCCCAGACGCGCTGTACCGAACTGGATGGGGCCAGCGGCACGACCCATGCGTTCAACAACGTGCCCGCCGTCGAGCCGCTGCGCTTTATCTGGGAAGTCCCTGGCGGCGGTCGCCTTATCCCGGCCCTGAAGGTTCAGCGTAACGAAGTGATTGTGAACTACCGCTAACCCTCTGACTCCATTCCGTTCGCCCGAACGGAATGGGGGTGTCATTCCACAGGCTTCGTTATTTTTCCTGCTCTTCTTGCCCTGTTAATTTTTTCCCTCACTCTTTTCATTAAGAGAATAGCTCTGGAAGTCAACATCCGGAGAATATACTCTACGCGCTGAGATAATGTGATATACATATCAATGATGGAACGCAATAATGCAAAAGGGAGCAGGTATGAAATTGAGCTTTCGGCAAGTATGCATGTTTTGGGGGGTTATGGATGTTTTATATCTGGCAACCTATGTCTGGAAGAGTAGTACCCAGGGGCGTATTCCTTTCGTTGATGATATTATCAATTTTAGCGCGCTTTATTCAGAACAGGGTGGCAGCTACTGGCTCCTTATTCTCTTTGTTTTGTCAATGATAACAACCCTGTCCATTGTGTTTTCTGCTCTGTTTCTCCTTACCGCATGGAATAAGGCCGGCTACCTGGTAGCTGCGCAGACCCCCTTGCGCCTGCTGGTGGTTGTGCCGTCTCTCACCTTTTTACCCTGGATTATGAAATGGATTACTCCGGGGAACGTCGCTGTGGCGTTATTTTTATTGCTGATTTCAGAGGCGCTAAAGGTCAGTTCGGTAATCATCTCAGGAAAATTAAATAAGTAATGCTTAATCACTCAGGGATATTCTTTTAAAAGGATGAAGGTATGCATAAAAGTATTAAGGATTGTTATTTCGACGGCTGGAAAAAGGCGTTCGTCTATAAGGGGCGAGCGACAAGAAGAGAGTTCTGGTTATTTATCGTCATTAATATAGCGATTGTTCTCTTTATTGCCGCACTGAGTTATTGCTTTCTCATAGCATTGATTGCCGATCGTACCGGCCGCGGGGGAATGATACTGGTGTGGGCCTGGTTTGTCTGGCTTCCGCTCAGGGCGCTTGCCCCGGTAATCTTGCTCGTACCAGTTGTCTCGCTGGGTATCCGCCGAATGCACGATGCAGGAAAATCGGGGTGGTGGTTTGGCGGGGCGCTACTCTTCATTCTGCTGATCCTGCCGCTCATTCTGACGGGTATTCATCAGGTTATGCTTATCCCGGTAGATAATCACTCTGCAGAGCAGGTGACGGCGTTCATCACGATTACGCTAAATGTATTAGCGGCTATCTATATTCTCTGGCTTTGCTGCTTACCAACACAACCCTCTGAACAGACCGTTTAGTGATCGCTTTTTCGCCAGTTATCAGGCTATTCTGATGACTGGCTCGCAAAACTGACCCCTCCTTTTGAAGCAAAAGAAACGCTGTTTTATAAAACAGTGACACGCGTAGTAATTCTCTTTGCATTTTTGCCAGTTGCCGCCTGGCGGTGGCAGAAACAGAAAGGTATCCCGTAAGCGATACTCTTACTGTAACCGTCTAGTCACTCCCGTTGGCGTCGCGTTAACCGGGAGTCATCTAAAACTTACAGGGTCGACGGTAATGAAAACACGTAAAATTGGACTCGCGAACTATCTTGCTTACGGATCGGGTGATTTTCTCGGGGCAGGGACCACAGCGCTGACCGCTGCCTGGCTATTATATTTCTACACCACCTTCTGTGGCCTCACGCCGATTGAGGCTACCTTCATCTTTGCGGCGGCAAGGGTTCTGGATGCCGTCGTCAGTCCGCTGATGGGCTTCCTGACCGATAACTTTGGCACCACCTGGCTTGGCAAACGCTTTGGCCGCCGCAAGTTCTTTATTCTGCTCGGCATCCCCTGCGTCTTCAGCTACTCGCTGATGTGGGTCGGCGATATGGGCTTCTGGTACTACCTGCTGACCTATCTGATCTTCGATATCGTCTACACCATGATCCTGGTCCCGTACGAAACGCTGGTGCCGGAGATGACCGACGATTTCAAACAGAAAACCAAGTTCTCCGGCGCGCGTATCTCTATGGCGCAGATGTCGGCGATTCTGGCCTCGTTCCTGCCGGGTATTCTGTTAACCCACTTCGGTAAAGACAACGCCATCTCCTTCTTCTATGCCAGCCTGGTCTTCTCGGTGCTGTGCGCCCTGATGCTGACCTTCGTCTGGTTCTTCACCTGGGAACGTCCGCGTGAAGAGTGGAGCGAAGCCGCGCTGCGCGCCGAAGAGGAGAAGAAAAAACTGACCCTCGGCCAGAGCCTGAACCGTCTGTTCGTTGAGCTGAGCTCTACCCTGCGGATCAAAATCTTCCGCCAGCACCTGGGGATGTACCTTGGGGGCTACATCGCTCAGGATGTGTTCAACGCCGTCTTTACCTACTACG
Organism: Leclercia sp. M50; assembly: GCF_037150775.1. Classification (NCBI taxonomy): domain Bacteria; kingdom Pseudomonadati; phylum Pseudomonadota; class Gammaproteobacteria; order Enterobacterales; family Enterobacteriaceae; genus Leclercia; species Leclercia sp. M50. The sequence continues at coordinate 9,728 of NZ_JBBCPK010000083.1, read as the reverse complement.
TGGTCTTTGTGCTGATGCAGGAAGCTTCTATGGCCTCGAATCTGCTGGGCACCATGGCTATCTTCCAGTTCCTGGCCGTTATCGCGATGATCCCGCTCTGCATCCGCTTTGGACCGGCACCGTCGTACCGCATGGTGGTGGTGCTGTTTGGTCTGGCGTCGCTCTCCTATGCCGGTTTGTATTACGCCGGTATGAGCGACATCTACGCGCTGCTGCTGCTGGTCTCTGCCCTGGCGGGTCTGGGTCGCGGTGGGATCAACTATGTGCCGTGGAACACCTACACCTATATCGCTGATGTGGATGAAGTCATCACCGGCCAGCGCCGCGAAGGGATCTTTGCCGGGATCATGACTCTGACCCGTAAAGCGTCCCAGGCGGGAGCCATCATGCTGGTGGGTATCGTCATGCAGATGTCTGGCTTTGTCAGCGGCCAGAAGGTGCAGCCGGAAGGGGTAAGCCACACCATTCTGATGATCCTGAGCGTGGGCACTATTCTGGTGCTGACCTGCGGTTTCCTGGTGTCATTGCGCTTTAAGCTGAATTTACAGACGCACAGTACGCTGCGTGAAGAGACGGCCAAAATGCGTGAATCTGGCCGCGCGATGCCGGAGGCCGCCACGCCGCAGGCCCGCGCCACGGTTGAGATGCTGGCCGGTATGCCTTACGACTGCCTGTGGGGAAACAACAACATCGGCTATCTGAACCGCAATAAACCCGCTGCACCGTCCCTGAAAGAACGTGCTCCACTGAATTCGACATACAACAGAGGTTAAGATTATGAAGGTTTGGCCTGTCAAACATAGCCCGTTACTGCGTCAGCCAGAGCGTTTTATCGCCAGAGATGAACTGAAAACGCTGATCCAAAACGTGACGCATAACCTGGTGAACATTCACGATAAAACCGGCGAGTTTTTACTGCGGCTGGACGACGGGCGGGTAATCGACACCAAAGGCTGGGCGGGCTGGGAGTGGACTCACGGCGTTGGTCTCTACGGTATCTGGCAGTATTACTGCCAGACCGGGGATGAAGCGATGCGCGATATCATCGACAGCTGGTTTGCCGAGCGTTTTGCCGAAGGGGCCACCACCAAAAACGTCAACACCATGTCGCCGTTTTTGACCCTCGCATATCGCTATGAAGAGACGCGCAACCCGGCCTGGCTGCCGTGGCTGGAGAGCTGGGCGGAGTGGGCGATGAACGAGATGCCGCGCACCGATCACGGCGGTATGCAGCACATCACCCTGGCGGAGGAGAACCACCAGCAGATGTGGGACGACACCCTGATGATGACCGTCCTGCCGCTGGCGAAGATTGGTAAACTGCTCAATAAACCCGACTATGTTGAGGAGGCGGTCTATCAGTTCCTGCTGCACGTGCAGAACCTGATGGATCGGGAGACCGGGCTCTGGTTCCACGGCTGGAACTACGACGGCCACCACAACTTTGCCAACGCCCGCTGGGCGCGCGGCAACAGCTGGCTGACGATCGTTATTCCTGATTTCCTTGAGCTGGTGGATCTGCCGGAAAATAACGCCGTGCGCCGCTATCTGGTGCAGGTGCTGAACGCGCAGATTGCTGCCCTGGCGAAGTGTCAGGATGAGAGCGGCCTGTGGCATACGTTGCTCGACGATCCCAACTCCTATCTGGAGGCTTCAGCCACCGCCGGGTTCAGCTACGGGATCCTGAAAGCGGTACGCAAGCGCTATGTGGGGGCCGAATATGCGGAGGTGGCGGAGAGAGCCATTCGCGGGATCGTGAAGAACATCTCCCCGGAAGGGGAACTGCTGCAAACCTCGTTCGGTACCGGCATGGGCAGCGATCTGGCGTTCTATCGCCAGATCCCGTTGACCTCAATGCCATACGGACAGGCGATGGCCATCCTCTGTCTGACGGAGTATCTGCGCAAGTATTTTTGACCACTGCACTCCCCGGTGGCGCTACGCTTACCGGGGCTACAAACACAAAACCCGGCTTGCGCCGGGTTTTGTGTTATTGCGATAACCGGTTGAAGCGCCATCAGGCGTTAACCAGGCACCGATGTTACATACGCTCTACGGTTTCGATACCCAGGGTATCCAGACCCAGCTTAAGGGTCTTCGCCGTCAGCTGCGCCAGCTTCAGGCGGCTGTTGCGTACCGCTTCGCTCTCGGCAGAGAGGATAGGGCAGTGCTCGTAGAAGCCGGAGAACAGGCCCGCCAGATCGTACAGGTAGGCACACATCACGTGCGGGGTGCCGTCGCGGGCGACCACGGAGAGCGTCTCTTCGAACTGCAGCAGACGCGCCGCCAGCTGCGCTTCACGATCTTCGGTGATGGTCACCTGCGTCCGGGCCAGTACGCTTTCATCGATGTCAGCCTTACGGAAGACAGACAGCACGCGAGTGTAGGCATACTGCATGTACGGCGCGGTGTTACCTTCGAACGCCAGCATGTTATCCCAGTCGAAAACGTAGTCGGTGGTCCGGTTCTTGGAGAGATCCGCGTATTTCACCGCACCGATGCCGACGGCGTTGGCCAGTTTTTCCAGCTCATCGGCAGGCATATCCGGGTTTTTCTCCGCCACCAGACGGCGGGCACGCTCCAGCGCCTCGTCCAGCAGATCCGCCAGCTTCACGGTGCCGCCCGCACGGGTTTTAAACGGCTTGCCGTCTTTACCCAGCATCATGCCGAACATGTGGTGCTCCAGCGGTACGGAGTCCGGTACATAGCCCGCTTTACGCACGATGGTCCACGCCTGCATCAGGTGCTGGTGCTGACGGGAGTCGATGTAATAGAGGACGCGATCCGCATGCAGGGTTTCGTAGCGGTATTTCGCGCAGGCGATATCGGTGGTGGTGTAGAGGAAGCCGCCATCCTTTTTCTGGATGATGACGCCCATCGGTTCGCCTTCCTTGTTTTTGTACTCATCAAGGAACACCACCGTCGCGCCTTCGCTTTCGACCGCCAGGCCTTTGGCCTTCAGATCGGCCACGATACCGGCCAGCATTGGGTTATAAAGGCTTTCACCCATCACGTCCTTACGGGTCAGGGTGACGTTCAGGCGGTCATAGGTGATCTGGTTCTGGGACATGGTGATGTCCACCAGCTTGCGCCACATCTCAAGGAAGTACGCATCGCCACCCTGCAGTTTCACTACGTAGCTACGGGCGCGCTCGGCAAAGGCTTCATCTTCGTCGTAGTGCTTTTTCGCATCGCGGTAGAAGCCTTCGAGGTCCGCCAGGGCCATTTCACCGGCATTTTCCTGCTGCTGCTTTTCCAGCCAGGCGATCAGCATCCCGAACTGGGTGCCCCAGTCGCCGACGTGGTTCGCGCGGATTACGTTGTGGCCGAGGAACTCCAGGGTGCGTACCGCGGCATCACCGATGATGGTGGAGCGCAGATGGCCGACATGCATCTCTTTCGCCACGTTCGGGGCAGAGTAGTCAACGACGATGGTCTGAGGCTGCGGCTGCGCCACACCCAGACGATCGGACTGCAACGCGGCATCGACGTTCTGCGCCAGGAAGGCAGGATCGAGGAAAATGTTGATAAAGCCCGGTCCGGCGATTTCGGTTTTGCTGGCAATACCGCTGAGATCCAGATGGGACAGAACCTGCTCTGCGAGTTGTCGTGGCGCCATGCCCAGTTTTTTCGCTACGGCCATCACGCCATTGGCCTGATAGTCGCCAAACTGTACTTTCGCGGACTGACGAACCTGCGGTTCACAGTCTGCAGGTGCGCCTGCAGCAATCAGTGCCTGACTGACTTTTTCTGAGAGAAGAGCCTGAATATTCACCGGGATACCTTACATTTTTGACGCGCGCATCACGTTGCCGCGCCCGTTAACGAATTTAGGCCGGGAGTATACTGCAATTGCCCGTTGCCGTCAGCACTGGCTCAAAACAGCGGTTGGTCGCAGGCCAGCAACAGAGTAAATTAACGCTTTTGCATGACGATAAGAGTACTGATGATGGCGAACTGGCAATCTATTGACGACCTGCAGGATATTGCAGCCGATTTACCGCGTTTCACTGACGCCTTTGCGGCGCTTTCCGCTCGCCTGGGTCTGGATATCGCTCCGCTCGCGGCGGACCACATCTCCCTGCGCTGCCATCAGAATGCCACGGCGGAGCGCTGGCGGCGAGGGTTTGAGCAGTGCGGCGAACTGCTCTCGGAGAACATCATCAATGGCCGTCCTATCTGCCTCTTTAAGCTGCATGAACCCATCTGCGTCGCCCACTGGCGCTTTACGGTGGTTGAGCTGCCCTGGCCGGGTGAAAAACGCTACCCCCACGAAGGCTGGGAGCATATCGAGATCGTCCTCCCCGGCGACCCGGATACCCTGAATGCCCGCGCCCTGGCGCTGCTCTCTGATGAGGGCTTAAGCCAGCCTGGCATTTTTGTGAAAACCAGCTCGCCAAAAGGGGAGCGCGAGCGCCTGCCAAATCCGACCCTGGCGGTTACCGACGGCAGCGTGACGGTGAAGTTTCACCCCTGGACAATCGAAGAGATTGTCGCCAGCGAACAATAAAGCGAAAGAGTTGTGAGGTAACGCCGTGTCGCGGGGAAAGCGGCATGGCATGATGCAAAACCCAACAGGTTATAAGGAGATTTCGTGGCATTGCTGGAGATCTGTTGTTACAGCATGGCGTGCGCCGTGACCGCGCAAGCGCATGGCGCCGATCGTATTGAACTCTGTGCCGCTCCGAAAGAGGGCGGACTGACTCCCTCTTATGGGGTGCTGAAATCGGTGCGTCAGGCGGTGAGCATTCCGGTTCACCCGATTATTCGACCCCGCGGCGGGGACTTTTGCTACAGCAGCGGCGAATTTAACGCCATGCTGGAGGATATCGCCCTCGTTAAGGCGCTGGGTTTCCCGGGGCTGGTCATCGGCCTGCTGAATGAAGATGGTCATATCGATATGCCGCGCATGCGCCAGATTATGGCTGCTGCAAAGGGAATGGCGGTAACTTTTCATCGCGCCTTCGATATGTGTGTAAATCCGCGGCAAGCCTTTGAAAACCTCGCGGAACTGGGGGTTGCGCGCGTGCTGACTTCGGGTCAACACGCCTCCGCCGAAAAAGGTATTTCATTAATTAAGGAACTAAAAGCCCAATCAGGTGTTCCAATAATAATGGCGGGTGCTGGCGTTCGCGCCGCCAATCTGGAGACGTTTTTGCGGGCAGGGGTGGAAGAGTTGCACAGCTCGGCAGGGAAGTGGCTACCGTCACCCATGCGCTATCGCAACACAGGCTTGTCGATGTCGACGGATGCCGACGCGGATGAATATTCCCGCTACGGCGTCGAAGGAGAGTCGGTTGCAGAGATGAAGGCGATAATTGCACGCTATTGTCGCTAAAACAGTTTTTACCGCGCATCATGTCGCCCAATATGATGCTTGTTTGTACCAGGCCCCTGCAATTTCAACAGGGGTCTTTTTTTATGCATTTTCCGGCGACACGGCACCGTTTTTGTAGGCCGGGTAAGGCGCAGCCGCCACCCGGCATAAATTACGGCTTGGTAGCAATCAACACTGCGCGAACCGGAGCCGGATACCCCTCAATCGTTTTGCTGCTGTCATTCGGATCGAGGAACTCGGCCAGAGATTCGGTGGTCATCCACTCGGTGCGGCGCTGTTCGTCGGTAGTGGTAGGGCAGACATCCGCGATGCGGATATCGACAAAACCGCACTTCGCCAGCCAGTTTTTCAGCGCCAGCGCCGACGGAATAAAGTAGACGTTACGCATCTGGGCATAGCGATCCCCTGGCACCAGCACGGTGTTCTCATCCCCTTCCACCACCAGCGTCTCCAGCACCAGTTCACCGCCGTTGACCAGCTGATCTTTCAGCTGCCAGAGGTGTTCCAGCGGGGAGCGGCGATGGTAGAGCACGCCCATCGAGAAGACGGTGTCGAACGCGGCCAGCGCCGGGAGTTGCTCAATCCCCAGCGGCAGCAGGTGCGCGCGCTGGTCGTTGCCAAGCAGTTTGCGCACCGCTTCGAACTGGCAGAGGAACAGCTGGGTCGGATCGATGCCTACCGCCAGATGGGCGCCTGCGCCAATCATGCGCCACATGTGATAGCCGCTGCCGCAGCCGACATCCAGAATGGTGCGTCCGGTTAAATCAGAGAGGTGCGGCAGCACGCGCTCCCACTTCCAGTCTGAACGCCATTCGGTATCGATCTGCATGCCGTAGAGAGAAAACGGCCCTTTGCGCCACGGCATCAGGTTGCGCATCAGGTTTTCGAGACGCAGCATCTGGCCTTCGCTCAGCGGCTGTTCGCTCTCGGCGGTAACGCTGTGCAGCAGGTCGAGCTTATAGGGCGTCATCTCCGGCAGGAATTCCACCGCATTTTTCCACTGCTTAAACTGGCCGTGCAGGGATTCACGCTGCCAGGCGGCAATCTGCGCGGGCAGGGTTTCCAGCCAGTGGGAGAGGTGGTTTTTGGCAATCAGCTGATAAAAATTACCGAAATCAATCATGCGTTACCGCCTTTCAGCGCTACCAGTGAGCCAAAGTTGAAGCACTGGAACCACAGCTCGCTGTGCGGGAATCCGGCCTTGTGCAGACGGGCTTTGTGAGTCTCAACCGAATCGGTCAGCATCACATTTTCCAGCATGCTGCGCTTCTGGCTGATCTCCAGCTCGCTGTAGCCGTTGGCACGTTTGAAATCGTGGTGCATGTTGAACAGCAGTTCGCCGACGGTGGCATCTTCGAAACTGAATTTTTCCGACAGCACCAGGGCGCCGCCAGGGTTCAGCCCCTGATAAATTTTGTCCAGCAATAGCTGACGGTCTTCGGGCACCAGGAATTGCAGGGTAAAATTCAGCACCACCATCGAGGCGTTTTTAATCTCGATATGGCGGATATCGCCTTCGACCACTTCTACCGGGGTCGGGGCTTTCCAGGCGTCAATATGGCGCCGGCAGCGTTCAACCATGGCCGGTGAGTTGTCGACGGCGATAATTTTGCAACCGTCGTGCTTAATATTACGACGAACCGACAGCGTGGCTGCGCCCAGCGAACATCCCAGATCGTAGACCTGCGTGTCCGGCTGAACAAAACGTTCCGCCAGCATGCCGATCATGGAGATGATATTAGAGTAGCCGGGGACCGAGCGCTGGATCATATCCGGGAAGACTTCAGCCACCCGTTCATCAAAGGTCCAGTCGCCCAGACTGGCGATAGGCGCAGAAAAAAGCGTGTCGCGATCTGACATAACGTAAAAATCCGGGATAAATAAAGGGGCGTATTGTGCGCTAATGCAGGGAGAAAACCAACTCCCAGGGCATATACCACAGGTTAGCCAGCACCATTAGCACAAGCGAACACCAGGTCGCGCTCATGCCGGAGCGGCGCCAGCGGAACAGACGCTGATGGAGACCATAGTAGTGCATCAGGCGCCCAAGGATCAGCAGCAGGCCGCAGACGTGCACCATCCAGGTCTCTGCGCCATTCATTTCCATAAATAACAGCAAGATCAGTGCCGCCGGGAGATATTCCACCGCATTGCCATGAATGCGGATTGCGGTTTGCAACTCAGAGAAACCTCCGTCGCCATAAGAGACGCGGTACAACATCCGCAGGCGCGCAATATCGAACGAAAACTTGATTAACAGCAACGCACCCAGTACCGCATACAGCGCGCAAACCATACAAACTCCCTGTTTTTTGGCAGATGGCACTTCTATGATAGGGGGTGAGCTCAGAAAAGAGAAGATTGCTGCGGAATTGCGGGGGCGTCGCCGATGGACGGTGCCACGGCCTGCAAGGCGTGCCAGAGAGCATCGACCAGTTGTGGCGCCTGGGCGATATCAGGGGTATGCAAAAAAAGATATGGCGTGGCGGTCTGTTCCCACTTCGCCAGAGTCTGTAACCAGACAGCAAACAGCGCCTGGTTTTGCGGCATGTTGTCGCTACCGATAAAACGCACCATCGGATTGCTGGCGGTCATCACAGCATGTACCGGCACCTTCGGTTTTTTACGCTGGGCGTCGATGATGGCCTCGTTATGCGGCACGGCGGCGTGAACCGGGCGGCTGTCGAGAACGGTGCGATTGACGCCGCGCTCATGCAGACCGCGGTTAAGCGCTTTCTCCGCCTCGCCTTTCATGAAGAATTCAGGATGACGAACCTCAACGCCATAAGTGAACTCCCGGGGCAGGGCATCGAGAAACTGCCATAGCGCGGGCAGATCGCGTGGGCCAAAAGTGGCGGGGAGCTGCACCCAGTACTGGCCAATACGGTTGGCCAGCGGCGCCAGGCGGGTAAAAAATTCTGTAGTTAAATCGTCACAGTTACGCAGCGCCGCCTGATGGGAGATGGTAGCCGGGAATTTAAAGCAGAAGCGAAAGTCGTCGTCGGTCTGCTCCCGCCAGCGCGCCACCACTTCAGGTTTAGGCAGGGCATAGAGCGTGGTGTTACCTTCCACGCAATTAACATGTCGGGCATTCGTATTTAACTTACTGATTTCAATAATGCTCTGGTGCTGCTTTGCAGGCTTTGGGGCATCTGTGGGGCAAAACTCGCAAGCCTCTGATTCAGCATCGCGATCTGCTCACTGCTGCTGTCAGCCATCCACGCCCCGTACACATTGAAGACCATCTGGGCGCTCGCATGGCCCATCTGGCTTGCAATAAAGCTGGGGTTAGCGCCAGCTGACAGTGACCAGCACGCATACGTGTGACGCGACTGATAAGCTTTCCTGTGCCTTATCCCTGCTCGCTTCTCCGCTGCATCCCACAAATCACCTATCGAGTCGACTTTGTAGATGAACCCGACATGCTGACATCTTCTGACCAGTTGAGGGTTGAAGACAAATGTACAGTCGTGGCTCTCCGTTCTGCCGTACTCGCGCAGCTGCACATCAATGTGATGCTGCTTTCCAAGCCTGGTCATTTCCGCCTGATTCCTCAGGACGCTGATCGCGGGCTGGATAAGGTGTATGACCCTGTTTGTGCTCGCCTCAGTTTTCGGTAGAGTGAATTCGCCCAGTTTTGTATAATTACGCCTGATTGTTATTGTTCCAGCTTCAAGATCGATATCCTCCCAGGCCAGGGAGGTCAGCTCCCCGTGACGTACCCCTGTGTAAACTGCAAGTGACCACAGGTTTTTCGTCTGCTGATGCCGGCATGCATCGATCAGGCGAATAAATTCGTCACGAGTTAGCGGATCTGGCTCTGCCCTGGCTTTTTTAAGAGGTTTCATCCCCTCGAAGGGGTTTGCCTCTACGTAGCCGTGATCTGCGGCAAACTGAAACATTCCGGCAATGGTTGTCATGTAATAATTCACGGTGACAACACTTCGTCCCTTCGCCGGAGCCTTTCCCTTAACTGGCGTCTGGTGACCGGTCAGCAAATCTTTCCTGATATACAGCAGTTCCTCTTTGGTCACCGCCGACACAAGCCGATTACCCCCGATCCTGGGCACCACATTCCTTGCGACTGACTCATAACGGTTGAGTGCGTTCGCGCAGATTTCCATCCTCTTCAGATCCAGCCACTTTTCTGCAAGCTCTGACACTGTAATTTCTTTTTTACCCACCCCAAAAGTCTTGAGGTTAGGGGAATCCGGAAACTGTGCCGCATAATCAAATGTGCCTGTGCGGATGGCAAAACATACCGATGTCCGCAGCTCCCCGGCGATCTTCCTGTTCTTAGCGGTGTCAGGGACACCGAGACTTTCCCTGACACGCTTACCTTTAAAATTAAACCAGATGCGCAATGTGCCACCGTGGTTTTCGACGCCTG
>NZ_JBBCPK010000082.1:0-19897 GCF_037150775.1 Leclercia sp. M50 | reverse complement strand
CATTGCGATGGCCTTTGACAGAGTAACATCCAGCCGCACAGCGGCCTTCTTTCCCCTCATATTGAGAGGATTCACAGCACTGAGGGGGACCAATGTCCGATCCAATTTCCGGCACGGGGTTAGCCGGTGGCACCCTGGCGGGGGCCAGCGTTTATGGACTGCTGACCGGGACCGATTACGGTGTAGTTTTTGGCGCATTTGCAGGGGCGGTATTTTATATCGCCACGGCAGCCGACCTGGGCGCAGCACGCCGACTTGCTTATTTTATCGTGTCCTATATCGCTGGCATTCTGTGCTCCGGCCTGGTCGGGTCGAAGCTGGCTAATCTGACCGGTTACAGCGACAAACCCCTGGACGCCATTGGTGCCGTTATCGTTTCTGCTTTAGCCGTCAAAATCCTGACGTTCCTGAATAACCAGGATGTCGGCTCGCTGGTGGCGCTGATAACGCGCCGGGGAGGTTCAGGTGGTTCTAAATGACCCGACAGCAACTATTAACGCGCTGATCTGCGCTGGCGTAGTTCTTACTCTGATGTTTTACCGCCGGGGTGATTCACGGCATCGCCCGTGGGTTTCCCGCCTGGCATGGCTGATTACTGTGACGTACAGCGCCGTGCCACTGGCCTACCTTTGCGGCATTTATCCTCATTCATCGTGGGCCACCATTGGGGCCAACGTTCTTTTCCTTTTCGTGCTGGTGGCCGTCAGGGGCAACGTAGCGCGTCTGGTTGATCATCTGAGGCAATAATGAATCAAACACAATTTCAGAAGGCGGCTCGTATCAGCGCCGGGCTGGCTGCGCGCTGGTTTCCGCATATTGACGCTGCAATGAAAGAGTACGGCATAACCGCTCCGCTCGATCAGGCCATGTTTATTGCCCAGATGGGGCATGAGTCCGCCGGGTTTACGCGGGTGGTTGAAAACCTGAACTATGCAGCTGAGAGCCTGGTACCAACGTTCGGTAGTCACCGCATTACCGCACAGCAGGCCGCTGCCCTCGGCAGAACGGCAACGCAGCCTGCAAACCAGAAGGCGATCGCCAATCTGGTTTATGGGAATGAGTGGGGCAAAAACAATCTGGGTAATCAGGTGGCGGGCGATGGATGGAAATATCGCGGGCGCGGACTGAAGCAGATTACCGGGCTGAGCAACTATCGCAGCTGCGGACTGGCCCTGAAGCTGGATCTGGTCACGCACCCGGAACTGCTTGAGCAGGATGTCTACGCTGCCCGATCAGCTGCATGGTTCTTCGCATCCCGTGGCTGCCTTCTTCACTCCGGCGATGTGGAGCGCGTTACGCTGATCATCAACGGCGGCCGCAACGGGCTGGATAAGCGGCGCATTCTGTTCAACCTGGCAAAATCCGTGCTGGTGTGAGGTCAATATGGGTATTGAAACGATCATCGGTCTGGCCGCGGCAGTGATAGCAGCCATTGCTGGCGCTTTTGGCCTGGGCCACGTTCGCGGCACCAGCAAAGCCGAAGCAAAAGCAGACCAGCAGCGAACCGAAGATAACGCCGCGGCCACGGTCGCTGTGGCAGAACGCCGGGTTGAAGCAACGAAAGAGGCCAGCAATGTACAGCAGACTGTTAACCATATGCCTGGCGACGATGTTGATCGCGAGCTGCGTGACTCGTGGCAGCGCCCCGGTAGTGTTTGATACCGCCTGTGACTGGGTAAAGCCAATCTACCTGACCGATCATGACATTGATGTGCTGGATAAGCAGACGAAGAAAGACATCCTGGCGCATAACAAAGCGTGGCAGGCGAACTGCCAACAACCTTACGTTAGGGCAGCGAAATGAGTGAAGCAAAACCGCAAGATGGCAGTACCGTAAAGGGATACCGCTCGTTAACTCCGGGTGAAATCGAACGCATGAACCGCCTGAAGGACGTCAGTCGTCAATTCTGCAACCTGCTGGATACCGAGCGCAGCGAGCTGCTTACTGTCCGTAATGGGCCAGCAATGCTGAGCACTGAGCAGGCACGTGAGATTGATGACGCATTGCGCTGCCTGTCTATTGCCCGCACCAAAATGCAAGAAGCCTGCATGTGGGCCTGTCGTGCAGTAACACGTCCTGACTCTGATTGTTAACGCATTCCAAAGCTCATCTGCGGGTGGGCTTGATAATGCTTTAACCATTTTCAAGCAATGGATATTATACATGCTCCATAATGCAAAGGGGTTAGCTATGCTTGAATTCAATGGTAATGATAGAGAAGTGCAGGAAGTGGTCGCTTCAAAGGTCCGAGATAATGTCTTACTTAATATTGTTCATTTAACGAACTTGGATGAAATCTCAGTAGGTTTAACCTTATTTTGCAAAGGAACCGTGATATCAGGAGATGTGATTTCAGGTAAAGAATATTTTGCTTCGATGGTTGAGAACTGTAAAGGCGAAGCCCTGAAAAATCTTTATTCTGAAATTGGTAAGACCTTTTATGAAATGGACCCCGCTAAGGGAAATGAGCCTCCATTGAATTACATTCATCTCAAAAAAGTAGCAGTGCAAGGTTCAGATTCTGAATTCACTCCATTTTTAGGTGGCCTGCTAAGAATGCGCATAGACGAAATTGATGGGCATCTATTAGGACGCTTTGAATAATTTACCTGTAATTTAACTATAAACCCCGCACATATGCGGGGTTTTTTTATGGACATCATCATGGGTAGACTCATCGTAATGTCTATAGCGGATAAATAGTAAATATGCCCTATAGGGGATAAAAATGCAGGTCACCATAGATGGCGTCCAGTATGCGCCAGTAAGTTTTTCTTCCTCCAAGATTGGCATAGCAATAACCACGCATAATCGGCCAGAAGTTCTTAAGCTCGCTTTCGAGCAGCACATGAAGCATCTGCCTGCTGGAGCATTGCTGATGGTTATCGATGATGGTTCCAAATCTGCAGCAGTAGTGCCCAGCGGCGTGCAGTTGCTTCGCCATGAAACATCACTCGGAATCGTCGCCTCAAAGAACGCCAGCCTGACCGTACTGATGGATGCAGGATGTGAGCATCTCTTCCTGTGGGATGATGACGCCTGGCCGATTGCCGATAACTGGCACCTGCCTTATATCGAATCACCTGAACCACACCTGGCTTACCAGTTCCTCGATCTGGCTGGCCGCAATAAGCTGAACGATATGGCTGTGCTGTACCGGGATGACAAGCACGTCGCTTACACCGGGCAGCGCGGAGTGATGCTGTATTACCACCGCAGCGCCATCGAGAAGGTGGGCGGGTTCGATCCGGTATACGGTCGCGGCATGTACGAGCATCCGGATCTGGCCCTTCGCATTCACAACGCCGGGTTATCGACATGGGCGTTTGCTGATGTGGCTGGTTCTGAAAAGCTGATTCATTCGATGGATGAGCACGAAGAAGGAACACGCTCAATACCCCGGCCCGACCGGGAGGCGCTGGTAAAACGAAACGTTGGCATCTTCAACGCACGACGCGACAGTGGGTATACCGGCTTTGCCTCGTACAGCAGCAATCCGAATCTGGTATTAACGACGCTGCTCACGAGCCAGCCGGATCCACAGCGCACCGGAAAGATGAGACCCGAACCGCAGGTTCTTCAGTCCTGGTCAGGCTCCATATCCGGCGCGCTGCCGATGGTGCTGGCCGACGAACTTAAAGAACCTCCCAGCGGTGCCAGCCTGTGCGAGGTGCCCGCATTAGACATGAGCCCTTACTTTGCGCGCTGGCTGCATATCTATCAGTATCTTCGTGCCCACCCTGAATACCATCTTGTCTGGTGTACTGACGGGACAGACGTTGAGATGCTGCGTGAGCCCTGGGCAGAAATGGTGCCCGGTAAAATTTACGTTGGCTCTGAGCACAAGACCTACGCTGACAAGTGGATGAAGGCCAATCACCACGGCAAAGCCTATAGCGACTTCCTCGATCTGCACCGGGATGAACAGCTGCTTAATGCTGGCCTGATTGGTGGCAGCCGTGAAGATGTAATGGAGTTCGCCCACCGGATCATCCGTCAGCATTATCTGATTGAAAGCCACCGCTTCTGGAAGATAGAAACAGCGCCCGCCACGCTGGTGGACATGGGCGCGTTCGGTATGGCTGCAAAGTCATTCGGCGATCGTGTCGTTACCGGCCCTAAGGTGCACACCATATTCAAAACAGACGGCATCGGTAAGGAGGCAGCATGGTGGAAACACAAGTGAGGTTCGTTGTCGTTGGCCATCACACCCGGTTTGCCTCAGCAGCATTGCTCGCTGGTGAACTGGGAGCCCATCTTCTTCTTGATGAAGGGAATCACGGCGCGAACTGGAATCACCGGCGCGCGCTTGAATGGGCCGCCGAACAATCCTGCCGGGTAGTGGTGCTGGAAGACGATGCTTTACCCGTGCCCGGGTTCGCTGACAAGGTGGCTGACTGGCTGGCCCGTTTCCCTGACGACATGCTGAGCTTTTATCTGGGTACAGGACGACCGCCGCAGTATCAAAAAGAAATAGCCGGAATGCTGGTGGATGCTGATCGCGTCTGTGGTGATCACATCGTGATGCGAAAGCTGATTCACGGTGTCTGCTATAGCCCACCTCAGGGCAGGTTAGTGCGCATGCTCAGCGCATGGAATAAAACGCTGGCAGCAGATTACGCAGTTGGTGAGGCTTACGGCGGCAGGGTGGTTTACCCGTGTTACTCGCTGGTGGATCACGCTGACCTGCCGACGGTTGAGCGTCACCCGGACAACGAGCCGAGGACAGAACGCCGCCGAGCATGGAGATTGGCATGAACAAAGAGCCCCGGATATATGGCAGTCGATGGGATAAGGCCCGCCTGCGTTTCCTGCAGCAGCACCCGCTCTGTGTGATGTGCGAGCAGCAGGGACGAATAACGGCGGCCACGGTCGTTGACCACATCGAACCTCACAAGCTCAAAGATGCGCTTAAGTCGGGCAACCCGCTGGCCATCTCGAAGGCACAGCACCTGTTCTGGAGTAAAGAGAACTGGCAGCCACTGTGCAAAGCCCACCACGATTCAACGAAGCAGAGAATGGAGAAGAGCGGCACCGTCATCGGCTGTGATGCCAACGGCTACCCACTCGATCCTGCGTCTCACTGGAGCACGTAATGAAAGACCTCAGTATTGAATACCGCGACGGTAAGTTTGTTCAGTTGGTGATCGATGGCGTGGTGATGAAGGGCGTGACCTCGATTGAGTTCTCCCACTCAGTCGGCCAGGACGTGCCGACGCTGAGTGTATCGGGTCACTTATGGCCTGAACCTGAGAAGATCAATCCAGTCCTCCTGCAGGTGGATAAAGACTCGGCCTAGCGCGGCGATGAGGCAGGGGATAGACATCAAATGAAATCATTTCAAATGCAATGATGTCAAATGATAATGAATCGCATCAGGGGTAGGGGGGGATCAAATCTTCAAATCCATTGCCCCAAATGACCGCCGCCAAAGTTTGATTTTAACGCTAACCCGATTTTTTCCGTTTTAAGGTGTTGACATATGGCAGATAAACGAACCCGCTCCGACAGTTCGGCGGCGGCGATTCAGGCCATGAATAATGCAGCAGTGGACACCATCGATCCGCCGTCCCATGCAGGTTTGGAGAAAAAAGCCGAACCATTCTGGCATGACAATATCAGATCGAAAGCTCTGGACAGCTGGACACCCGCCGACCTTTTAGCCGCTGTAGAACTGGCGAATAACCAGCTCTATATCACCGTTTTACGCAGAGATTTGCGCAAAGAAGAGCGCGTGCGCGGTGAAGGCAGAAACGAGGCACTGATTAAAGACCTGCGGAAGCAAATTCCAGAATTGCAGCGAACCATCCTGGCACAGCGACGTGACCTGCAGATCCATTCCCACGCAACCAACGGCGAAAGCCGCGACCAGAAGAAACGCAACCAGAATGATCGTGCCGCCCGGGATACCCGAGCTGAACATCAGGACCAGGACGACAACCTGATCGCCTTTCCCAAACACGGATAAAAACTATGACGCGAGGTGAGCGCGTAATAGCGTTCATTGAGCGCTTTTGCATCGTGCCTGAAGGCAAGCTAATCGGGCAGCCAATGCGGCTCGACCCTTTTCAGAAAACATTCATCCTGTCGATTTATGACAATCCGGCCGGTACGGACATGGCGATCCTCAGCATCGCGCGTAAAAACGGTAAAACAGGGCTGATTGCCGGAATCCTGTTGGCGCATCTGGTGGGACCCGAAGCGGTACAGAACACGCAGATCGTCAGCGGCGCTCTCAGTCGGGAGCAGGCGGCCATCGTTTTTAACCTGGCAGTGAAGATGGTTAACCTTAATCCGAAGCTGCAGGAGCTGGTTCACATCACGCCCAGCGGCAAAAAGCTGATCGGGTTGCCGTGTAATGTGGAGTACAAAGCTTTATCTGCTGAGGGTAAAACCACACATGGCCTTTCGCCCATTCTTGCGATTTTGGATGAAACCGGGCAGGTAAGGGGGCCGCAGGATGATTTTATCGACGCCATAACCACGGCTCAGGGCGCACATGAAAGCCCGCTGCTGATTGTTATCAGCACCCAGGCGGCGAACGATGCCGACCTGCTGAGCATCTGGATAGATGACGCGGTTAAATCGAAAGATCCGCACATCGTCTGTCACGTTTACGAGGCCCCCAAAGAGGCGGATATCAGTAAGCGTGAATCATGGCTTGCCGCTAACCCGGCGCTTGGTACGTTCAGGTCTGAAAAAGACATGGCGCGCCAGGCGGAAAAAGCGGGGCGCATGCCGAGTTTCGAGAACACCTTCCGCAACCTGAACCTGAACCAGCGCGTGTCTACTGTATCGCCGTTCATATCCCGCAGTGTTTGGGAGCTGTGCGGCGGCATACCGCAGAACACAGCGCGGAAATGGTATGCCGGGCTGGATCTGTCAGCCAGAAACGATTTAACGGCGCTGGTCATTGCTGGTGAAGCAGAAGACGGTGTCTGGGATGTTTTCCCCTTCTTCTGGACGCCTGAAAAGACGCTTGAAGAACGCACCAAAACAGACCGCGCGCCGTATGACGTCTGGGTCAGAGAAGGCCTTCTACGCACGACGCCAGGCGCGTCTGTCGATTATTCATTCGTGGTCGCTGATATCGCCGCAATTATCGGTGATTTCGATATTACCTCGATGGCCTTTGACCGCTGGCGCATTGACCAGTTCAGGAAAGAGGCGGACACCATCGGGCTGAGCCTCCCTCTGGTTGAGTTCGGCCAGGGCTTTAAGGATATGGGCCCGGCAGTGGACACCCTTGAATCGCTGATGCTTAACGGGCGGGTTAGGCATGGCATGCACCCGGTTTTAACGATGTGCGCCGTGAATGCGGTGATCGTTAAAGATGCTGCCGGCAACCGCAAACTCGATAAATCAAAAGCAACGGGTCGTATTGATGGCATGGTCGCAATGACAATGTCCGTTGGTGCCGCCAATGGGGAAGTTACCGAACAGGGTGGTGACTTCGAGGACTTCATTTTTCGACCGCTGAGCATGTGATGGAAGAACCTAAATACACGATTGACCTGCGAACCAATAACGGCTGGTGGGCAAGGCTGCAGTCCTGGTTTGTCGGCGGGCGTTTAGTCACCCCAAATCAGGGCTCGCAAACAGGGCCTGTTTCGGCCCACGGACACCTGGGCGATTCATCCATTAACGATGAACGGATACTGCAAATATCGACGGTGTGGCGCTGCGTGAGCCTGATTTCGACCCTTACTGCGTGCCTTCCGCTGGATGTCTTCGAGACTGACCCGAGCGACAACCGAAAAAAAGTCGGTTTGAGCAATCCGCTGGCTCGCCTGTTGCGTTATTCCCCCAATCAGTACATGACCGCCCAGGAGTTCAGGGAGGCCATGACGATGCAGCTTTGTTTCTACGGGAACGCCTATGCGCTGGTGGATCGTAACAGCGCTGGCGACGTGATCAGCCTGATACCGCTTCAGTCCGCGAATATGGATGTGAAGATGGTTGGTAAGAAAGTGGTTTATCGCTATCAGCGCGACAGCGAATACGCGGACTTTTCCCAGAGAGAGATTTTTCACCTTAAAGGATTCGGTTTTACCGGGCTGGTCGGCCTCTCACCCATCGCGTTTGCCTGTAAATCGGCAGGCGTGGCGGTGGCGATGGAAGACCAGCAGCGAGATTTCTTTGCCAACGGCGCTAAATCGCCCCAAATCCTCTCTACCGGCGAAAAGGTGCTAACCGAGCAGCAGCGTTCGCAGGTTGAAGAGAACTTCAAAGAGATCGCCGGCGGCCCGGTAAAAAAACGCCTCTGGATTCTGGAAGCGGGTTTTTCGACTTCGGCAATTGGCGTGACACCTCAGGATGCCGAAATGATGGCGTCCCGAAAATTCCAGGTTAGCGAACTGGCCCGATTCTTTGGCGTACCGCCTCACCTTGTTGGCGACGTTGAGAAGTCAACGAGCTGGGGATCGGGCATCGAGCAGCAGAATCTCGGCTTCCTGCAGTACACCCTGCAGCCCTATATCTCGCGCTGGGAAAACAGCATCCAGCGATGGCTGATCCAGGCGAAGGACGTTGGCCGCATTCACGCTGAGCACAATCTTGATGGTCTGTTGAGAGGTGATTCTGCTTCCCGCGCTGCATTCATGAAGGCGATGGGCGAGGCGGGGCTTCGCACGATCAATGAGATGCGGCGAACAGATAACCTCCCGCCGCTGCCGGGTGGCGATGTGGCAATGCGGCAGTCGCAATACGTGCCGATCACCGATTTAGGAACCAACAAAGAGCCCCGCAATGACGGGGCTTAATTTTTATGGGGGCCGCGATGCCTGAGATCGTAAAAACCCTGTCTTTCGACGAGACAGAAATCAAGTTCACCGGTGACGGGAAGCAGGGCGTTTTCGAAGGATACGCTTCTGTTTTCAATAACACCGATTCCGACGGCGACATCATTCTGCCCGGCGCTTTCAAAAACGCGCTGACCAACCAGACCCGGAAAGTGGCGATGTTCTTCAACCACAAAACATGGGAATTGCCGGTTGGAAAGTGGGACAGCATCGCAGAAGACGATAAGGGCCTGTTTGTACGCGGTCAGTTAACGCCCGGGCACAGCGGTGCCACTGACCTCAAAGCGGCCATGCAACATGGCACCGTTGAGGGTATGTCGGTGGGCTTTTCAGTGACGAAAGACGATTACTCCATCGGTACCAGCGGGCGCATTTTCAAAAATATCCCGTTCTTGCGCGAAATCAGCGTCTGCACCTTCCCGGCCAACGAACAGGCTGGCATTGCAGCCATGAAAAGTGTCGATGGCATTGAAACGATCCGTGACGTGGAGAACTGGCTGAGGGATTCAGTCGGCCTCACCAAATCACAGGCAGTTGGGTTAATAGCCCGGTTTAAGTCAGCGATTCGGAGCGAGTCCGAGGGCGACGGAAACGAAGCACAAATCAACGCTCTGCTTGAGAGCATCAAATCCTTCCCTTCTAATTTAGGAAAATAATTATGTCTGAACTCGCTCAAATTCAAAAAGCCATCGAAGAGTCCCAGCTGAAAATGACCCAGCTTTTCGATGCCCAGAAGGCAGAAATCGAAAGCACCGGCGTGGTGTCCAAACAGCTGCAGTCCGATCTGGCGAAAGTACAGGAAGAGCTGAGTAAATCCGGTACCCGCCTTTTCGATCTGGAACAGAAACTGGCTTCCGGTGCCGAAAACCCAGGTGAGAAGAAATCCTTCTCTGAGCGCGCAGCTGAAGAGCTGCAAAAGTCCTGGAACGGCAGCAAAGGCAGCTTCGATGCGAAGACCTTCAATAAATCCCTGGGCAGTACTGCGGCATCTGCTGGCAGCCTGATCCAGCCGATGCAGGTTCCGGGCATTATCATGCCGGGCCTGCGCCGCCTGACCATTCGTGACCTGCTGGCACAGGGCCGCATTTCCAGTAACTCACTGGAGTACGTGCGCGAAGAGGTGTTTACCAATAGCGCCGATGTGGTCGCTGAAAAGGCGCTTAAGCCTGAATCGGATATCACTTTCAGCAAGCAGACCGCCAACGTCAAAACCATCGCCCACTGGGTGCAGGCTTCGCGCCAGGTTATGGACGACGCCCCGATGCTGCAGTCCTACGTCAATGACCGCCTGATGTACGGTCTGGCGCTGAAGGAAGAAGGTCAGTTGCTGAACGGCGACGGCAGCGGGGATAACCTGGAAGGTCTGAACAAAGTGGCCACCGCCTACGACACATCGCTGAATGTCACCGGTGATACCCGCGCGGACATCATCGCTCACGCTATTTATCAGGTGACCGAGTCCGAGTTCAGCGCCTCCGGCATTGTCCTTAACCCGCGCGACTGGCACAACATCGCGCTGCTGAAAGACAACGAAGGTCGTTATCTCTTCGGTGGCCCACAGGCATTCACCAGCAATATCATGTGGGGCCTGCCAGTCGTTCC
Source organism: Leclercia sp. M50 (assembly GCF_037150775.1). Classification (NCBI taxonomy): domain Bacteria; kingdom Pseudomonadati; phylum Pseudomonadota; class Gammaproteobacteria; order Enterobacterales; family Enterobacteriaceae; genus Leclercia; species Leclercia sp. M50. The sequence continues at coordinate 9,493 of NZ_JBBCPK010000082.1, read as the reverse complement.
GACTAAGGCGCAGGCAGCCGGCACCTTCACCGTCGGCGGTTTCGACATGGCGTCTCAGGTCTGGGATCGCATGGATGCCACCGTGGAAGTCAGCCGTGAAGACCGCGACAACTTCGTGAAAAACATGCTGACCATCCTGTGTGAAGAACGCCTGGCGCTGGCTCACTATCGCCCGACAGCAATCATCAAGGGCACTTTCTCTTCTGGCTCATGATGGGGGAGGGCGGGGTAACCCGCCCTTTTAACGTATGGCGATAGATGTTCTGCAGGTAATCGGCCTCAACCTGTTTAAGCAGCAGATAGAGTTTGAAGAAGATGACCGGGACGAGCTGATCACGCTTTACGCCCAGGCAGCCTTTGACTACTGCTATCGATGGTGTGACGAGCCAGCATGGAAGGCGCCAGGTGATATTCCGGCAGCGGTTAAGGGAGCCGTGCTCCTGGTATTTGCTGACATGTTCGAACACCGGACCGCACAAAGCGAGGTTCAGCTTTACGAAAATGCTGCTGCTGAGCGAATGATGTTTATTCATCGCAACTGGCGCGGAAAAGCGGAACCTGAGGAGGGCTCCTGATGGAACCTGGACGATTCAGGCACAGGGTTAAAATCCTGAACTTCACAACCTCCCGGGATTCATCTGGTCAGCCAGTGGAGTCATGGAGTGGTGGCGATCCGGTTCCGGCAGAGGTGAAAGGGATCAGCGGCAGAGAGCAAATGTCAGGTGGAGCGGAGATGGCACAGGCAACGATTCGCATCTGGATGCGGTTCAGGCCTGAGGTACATGCTTCCTCCCGCGTAGAAGTGCTCAGCGGCCCATACAAAGGCCAATTGCTGAATATTATCGGCCCACCTGTCGCCAACCCGAACGGTACTCGCCTGGAAATTCTGTGTAAAACAGGAGCTGAAAAGTGATCGGAACGAGCCTTGATTTTTCCGGACTGGCCGACATAGCTAAAGACCTTGAAGCACTCAGCCGCGCAGAAAATAACAAGGTTCTTCGCGATGCCACGCGCGCCGGCGCGGAAGTGCTTAAAGAAGAGGTGATCGCCCGCGCCCCGGTACGCACCGGCAAGCTGAAGAAAAACGTGGTGGTGGTGACACAGAAAAGCCGACGCCGCGGTGAAATCTCTTCCGGTGTGCATATCCGTGGAGTTAACCCTCGCACCGGCAACAGCGATAACACCATGAAGGCGAAGAATCCGCGGAACGCTTTTTACTGGCGTTTCGTTGAGATGGGAACCGCCAACATGCCGCCTCACCCCTTCGTGCGTCCGGCTTTTGATGTGCGGCAAGAGCAGGCCACAGAGGTGGCTATGCGGCGCATGAACCAGGCCATTGACGAGGCGTTAAGCAAATGACCGAAGACGATCTCTATCCGCTGCTGGCATCACTGGCTGGCGGCAAGGTTTATCCCTACGTTGCACCTCTCGGCAGCGATGGGCAGCCTTCAATCGCGCCGCCGTGGGTGATTTTCTCGATCATCACCGATGTGGCCGCAGACGTTCTTTGCGGACAGGCAGAGTCTGCCGTATCGGTCCAGGTGGATGTCTATTCCAGTGCCATTACCGAAGCGCGCGCGATCAGGGATATGGCGCTGGATGCCGTCCAGGTGCTCAAGCCGGGAAATATCGTCAAAACGCCTGGTTATGAACCTGACCTGCGCTATCACAGGGCAACGCTTGAATTTCAGGTAACCGTTTAGCCTCACTCACCCTCACAGACCGCTACGGCGGTCTTTTTTTTATCTGGAGAAATCATGGCCAGTAAGTACGAAGTCACTAAGGGGATGACCTTTGCTGTCTCCTCAGCCCCCGTAACCGCAGATGACTTTAACGCATCTGCATTCCCGGGATCCGGTGTTACCTGGCTGGAAGCGGCCTGTGCAACGAAGGAAATCACCTTCGCCGGTGGCCAGAAGGGTGATATTGACGTCACCACGTTGTGCTCAACCGAACAGGAGCAGACCAACGGCCTGGCCGCACCGGCGGAGATGAGCATTACCCGTAACTGGGTAGGCGACGAAGCCGCACAGGAGGCACTGCAGACCGCTTACGAAAATGACGAACTGCGTGCGCTGCGCGTGGTTTTCCCGTCGGGCAACGGTTTTTATGTGCTGGTGGAAGTTCGCCAGAGCTCGTGGTCTGCGGCAACGTCTTCCGTTGTTGGGGCGACCTATTCGCTGCGCGTTCGCGGCAAGCCTAAACGCATTTTCGCGTCTGGTTCCTGAGCGGCTTCGGCCGCTTTTTTAATCCCCTTATCCTGCAACAAGAGAAGAATGAAATGGCACAAAGGACATCACAGAATTCATTACGCAACGTGGCGCTTACTGCATCGAAAGCGTACCGCACAAAACCGGGCGTTACCGTGCCCGAATGGGACGGCGCAAAGGTCACACTGCGCGAACCCTCCGGCGATGCCTGGGTAAAGTTCCGTGAGATCGTCAACCCCCAGATCCCGGAAGGTGAAGAGCCGCCTGTCCTGACCGAATCGCAGAAGTTTTTGCGTAACAAAGAGGCCGATGTCGTTCTGTTTATTGACGTTCTGCTGGATGAAAACGGTGAGCGCGTATTCAGTGATGACGATCAGGCGCAGGTTTCAGAGATTTACGGCCCGGTGCATGCCCGACTGCTGGCCCAGGCTCTCGGCCTCGGAATGAGCCAGGAAGAAGCGGGAAAGCCGTAAAGCAGCCGCTGACCTTCTTCCTTATGTCGCTGGCGCTCCGGCTGGGGCGGACTCTGCAGGAGCTGCGCCAGACCATCACCGCCAGCGAACTGAAAATGTGGATCGAGTTTGACCGCATCAGTCCGATTGGCGACTGGCGCGCCGACGCGCAGGCGGCACAGATCGCCGTTGCGACGCTGAACTCTCAGGGCGGCAAATTCACCATTCCGGACGTGATGCTGAAATGGGGAGAGCAGGAAGAAGACAGGGAAATTAGCGAGCTGGAGGAATGGATATCTGGATTGTAACTAAATCTGCCAATTTTGATGTTCATGAGGTAACCTATGAGTGATTATATATTCATAGGGAAGCCCGCAAATGTTTAAATATGCATTGATTGTTTTATTAACTTTATTTATTTCTGCATGTAAACCCAGTGATGAAGAAATGATTAAATTTGGCGAGTCTTTAGTTGCTCAATCACTTAAAGACCCCGAGAGCGCAAAATTTAGTTCATATTATCGACCATTTGGAGATGGTGTTGGGTATGTTTGTGGAACGGTTAATGCAAAAAACTCATACGGCGGCTATGTTGGAAATAGAAATTATTATGTTCACCTGACTGTTAAAGACGATAAGGTTGTTGATAATAGTCCTGTCAAAATAATTGACGAGAACGATGATAAAGGTGAAGGTAATTTCAGGAGCATATGCCAGTAAATAATTAAAGCCCTTTGGGGCTTTTTTTTATAGGTCAACTATGGCAACCCTGCGCGAGCTAATTATCAAAATTTCGGCGAACTCCTCCTCTTTCCAGACAGAGATCGCCCGGGCTTCCCGCATGGGGACAGATTACTACCGCACTATGGAGCAGGGCGGGAAAAAGGCAGCAGCGGCCACGCGTGAAACACAGCGTTCCCTGTCAGACCTGAACTCACAACTTGCGACTGTACGATCCTCAGCTGCTGGTCTGGCCGGTGCATGGGCTGGTGCTTTTGCCACGCATCAACTCGTCGCTTTCGCAGATACATGGAACCAGTTGAACGGCCGCCTTCGCCTGGCGTCATCTTCCAGTGAGGATTATGCCCAGTCCCAGCGGGTACTGATGGAAATAAGCCAGCGTACCGGGACATCACTTGAGGCGAACAGCAACCTTTACAGTCGTATCGCCCAGTCGCTGCGGGACGCTGGCTATGCCTCCTCAGACGTGGCAAAGGTGACCGAGACCGTTGCCACGTCCCTCAAGCTTTCTGGAGCCAGCACGGAAGAAGCCAGCTCGGTGATTACCCAACTGAGCCAGGCGTTGGGATCTGGCGTTCTGCGCGGCGAGGAATTTAACGCCATCATGGAGAACGGCGGACGTTTGGCTAAATTGCTGGCGGACGGACTGGGGACCACCGTTGGCGGCCTTCGTAATATGGCCAACAATGGCGAGCTGACGACAAACAAGATCGTCCCACTGCTGACCAATGTCGAGATCCTGCGCAAGGAGTTTGATACGCTGCCGGCATCCATCAGTGGTTCTGCTCAAAAAGTAGAAAATGCTTTTCTCGCCTGGGTGGGCGGGGCTAATGATGCAGTCGGGGCATCTTCCACGCTTTCCGGCGTGCTGGATGGCCTGGCGAATAACATTGATGGTGTAGCAAATACGGCAGGCTTATTGGTTGGCGTCGGGCTGGCCCGTTATTTTGGCAACATGGTTGGCAGTATAGGGCAGTCCACCCGCGCAGTGATCTCTAACGCTACTGCAGAAGTAACTTTAGCTCAGGCACAGGTTCGCGGTGCGCAGGTTAGCGTTGCCGCTGGCCGGCAGGCTGTCTACCGGGCACAACAGGCGCGAGCAGCGGCAACCAGTATTGAGGCGCAGATTGTCGCAGAGCGTAAGCTCGCAGCCGCTCAGACATCGCTGGATAAAGCTCTGGCAGGTAGGGCTGCCGCCGTTAACAACCTCACCAGTACAGCTTCGGTAATGTCCAATTTGGGTGGCAAGGTGCTGGGCATTCTCGGCGGATGGCCAGGCATTATTATTGGTGCAGGCGCTGCGATGTACGGACTGTACCAGCACACGCAGCAGGTACACCGTGAAGCGGTTGGGTTTGCCAACAACCTCGACGAGATCAACACCAAACTGAAGCAGATGTCAGTAATGGGGCTTCGCTCCACGGCGGCTGATGCCCGGACATCATTACAGGCTCAGAAGCAGGACCTGGCCGAACTTGATTCGCAGATTGCACGAGTGAAGGACAGCCTTAAGGCGGTTGACCAGATTCAGCAGGACTACAACCGCCACCCGACGCTAACCCTGATCAACACCTTCATGGATCAGGCCGACATCACGGCCAAAAACGTGGAGCTTACCGATAAGCTGAATCAGCTGGAGTATCAGCGCGAACAGGCTGCCTCGAAGGTTGAGCGGACGCAGAAACTGGTGAACGATGCCAGTGATCTGGCGACACAGAAAGCAATTGAGCAGGCTGGCGCAGTTTCCATCCTTAAAGGTGCTTATGACCTGCTTAACCGCTCGATGTCAGCGACCGCAGGCGCAAAACCTCCGCAGTATGCCGGTCCGGTTGTATCGATGGCAAACGCCACGCCTCAACAGCAAACGGCGCTCGAGCGGTCACGACGTGATAACGAAATGGCCAGCCTTAGCGGGCTGGAAAAGTTGCATCAGCAGCATGTCTACGAAGCAGAAGACCTTAAGCTGACCGGCGCGCTTTATACCCAGTACATCTATAACAAGGATCAGGCCGCCAAAAAGGATGCAGCAGCAGCATCGGCTAAAAAGGATTCAACGGCTGCCTCTCAGGCCCAGAGCAAGGCAGAACGCGAAGCTGCGAGCCAGGCGGAACAGTACTCAAGCAAAATGGCCGATCTTAGTATTGCTACCGAAGTGCAAAAGGTCCGTGCACTGCAGGGGGAAAAGGCGGCGGAGTTGTACGCGGCATCGCACGAAAACGGAACTAAATGGAGTGAAGAACAGCGTAAATCCATAGAGGCGGGATCCTTGGCGCTGGCTCAATGGACGCAAAAAGCAGATGAGGCGGTGCGGAAACAGCGCGAGATGGCCGATGCGCTTAAGGATCTCAAAGACGCGGCGCGGCGATATCAGGATGAAACAGAACTTAATGCCAAAACATCTGGGATGGGTAGCCGTGATCAGGAGCTGTACCGTTCACGGCAGGAAGTTGAACGAGTCTTTGATAAAACCGATAAAGGTGCTGAGGCTGTAGCTGCCCGCGCCTCAGCGCTGGATGCGCTTGATAAAAAATATCAGCAGGCTAAAGCCAGCGAACTGGACTGGCGGGCTGGCGTAAGTGCTGGTCTGGCTGACTGGATGGATAATGTCAGCAATATTGCAGGCACGGTTTCGCAGGGTATTACCTCTACTATGGACAGCGCTCTGGATAACGTAGCCTCTATGCTTGTTCGCGGAAAGGCAGACTGGAAAGAGTGGGGCCTGTCAGCGCTGGAGATGATCGCGAAGGTCAGTCTTCAGATGGCAGCTGTTAGCGCGCTGGGTGGGTCTTCTTCCTCGGGGTCAGGGATTTTAGGCTCGCTGGTCGGCAGCGTGGCGGGAGCTTTTGGTGGCGGTGCCGCTGGCGCAACTCCATCAGGAGCATATACCGCCGCTGCGGGCTCGCTCACATTCAACGCTAAAGGCGGAGTTTACGGCTCTCCTTCGCTGAGTGCGTTCAGTAACAGCATTGTTGATACACCGACATTCTTCGCCTTTGCAAAAGGCGCGGGCGTCATGGGCGAGGCGGGGCCGGAGGCGATCATGCCGCTGACCCGGGCCGCTGATGGTTCGCTGGGCGTGCGGGCCGTATCTTCTGGTGTTAATAATGCAACAGGTTATGGCAATACAGCCATCACTGTTCATGCCCCGGTCAACATTACCCAGGATGGTTCTGCAGGTGAAATTAGTAACGCCAATAACGCCAGCACAGCACGCCAGCTTGAAGGCATTGTTCAGCAAACCCTTACCGATCGCCTGAGGAAAGAAATATCGCCAGGCGGCATCCTCTATCGCCGCTAAGGAGCAATATGGCAATCGACACTTTTACCTGGTGCGTCCGCATAGGGCCCACTGGAGCAAATACTGTGGCCACGCTTCAGGCGCAGTTTGGCGACGGCTATAAGCAGGTGGCTGGCAATGGGATCAACACCGATGCCGAAACCTGGAATCTGGCATGCAATGGCGATGTGGCGACGATGAAGAATGTACGCGATTTCCTTCTGAGCCATGTCATCAAATCGTTCTGGTGGGTTAACCCGTGGGGCGAGCAGAAGCTATACCGGGTTAAAGCTGATTCTGTCAGCCCAACCTTTCCCCACGGTGGCTTTGTAGAATTATCGTTTGTGTTTGAACAGGCCTTCGGGCCTTAGTTATTCCTCCTTTTCCAGGGCCGCTTCCGCGGCCTTTTTTTATGGGCTGAATATGAGCTTTACGAACGACGTACAGAAACTGGAACCGGGTGAACTGATACAGCTCATCGAGATCGACGGCACCGAATTTGGCATGGATACCGTGCTGCGCTTTCATGCCCACAATATTGCTTCTGCAGGCTGGGCTGCATTCGCGGCTGACAACCTGCCTGCCATTATCTGGCAGGGTCAGCAGTACGACCCTTACCCTTACGAGCTGAAAGGCCTGGAGCTGTCCAGTACCGGAGCACAGCCCACACCCACGCTTTCCGTGTCGAACGTTGGCAATTATGTGACGGCGCTGTGTCTCGAGTACGACGACCTGGCGAGGGCGAAGGTGAAGATCCACACCACGCTGGCGAAGTACCTGGACGCGGCCAACTGGACAGCCGGCAACCCGAACGCCAGCCCGGCCGACGAGCGCGTACAGCTTTTTTACGTCAATGCCAAAACCGCTGAAACGCGGGTGCAGGTCGACTTTGAACTGTGCTCACCCTTTGACATCCAGAACCTGCAGCTGCCCACCCGGCAAATTACGCCGGTCTGCACCTGGTGCACGCGCGGCTGGTACCGCACCGGCACCGGGTGCGACTACAACGGGAACCGTTATTTTCTCAAGGATGGCACCCCCACGGATAACCCGGCGCTGGATATGTGCGGCGGCCAGATACAGGACTGCGAAGCGCGGTTCGGAACCGGTAACCCGCTGCCGTTTGGCGGCTTCCCGGCGGCAAACCTTCAGGGTAAATAACCATGCGAAAAAAACTGATGGATGCGATCCGCGCTCATGTTGCCGCGGAATATCCGAACGAGGCGTGCGGCGTGGTGGTGCAGGCCGGACGGGCGCAGCAGTACATTCCGTGCCGGAATATTTCGGAAACGCCCACTGAGACCTTCACGATCTCGCCGGGGGATAAGCTGGCTGCATCGGAGCAGGGAGAAATCATTATGATTATCCACTCGCATCCTGATGTGGTGCAGCTTGTGCCGTCCGAAATGGACAGGGTGCAGTGCGACTGGTCCGGGGTGGAATGGGGCATCATGAGCTGGCCGGACGGTGATTTTTGCACTCTGGCACCCCGTGAGGACCGGGACTACGCCGGGCGGCGCTGGGTGCTGGGCTTTGCTGACTGCTGGTCGCTGATCCGTGAGTGGTTCCAGCGTGAGCACGGCATTACCCTGGGTGATTACTCGGTACCGTACGAGTGGTGGGAGCAGGGCGAAAATCGCTACGACGATAACTGGGAGGCAGAAGGCTTTGTCCAGGTGGACCCTGCTGATATGCGGCCCGGCGATATGATCATGATGCGCATACAGGCGCAGGTAACCAATCACGCGGCTGTTTACCTCGGTCATCACGAGCACCAGGAAAACATCATACTGCACCATAATTTCGGCAGCCTCTCTGCCCGGGTGCCGTACGGCAAGTATTACCGCGACCGCACCGTTCGTGTGGTCCGGCACAGGAAGCTAATGAATGCTGAAAACACTGATTCTTGAAGGCCGTATGGCGAAAAAGTTCGGGCGTGAACACAAATTTCACGTTGAGGATCTGCGCGAGATGTTGCGCGCCATGTGCAGCCAGGTTCCCGGTTTTAAACGCTACCTGTCAGAAGGACATATGCAGGGGATACGCTTTGCCTTCTTCAATGGCAAAAACAACATCGGGCTCGACGAATTCGACATGACCCGCGGCGGTGCGGTGTATCGGATTTCGGCCATTACCGAAGGTTCAAAGCGCGGCGGTGTGCTGCAGATCGTTATCGGGGCGGTGGCTCTCGTGGCCGCGTATTTTACCGCGGGGGCTTCGCTGACGGCGATAGGCCTGAGCACAGCTGCTGCGACCGCCACAACAACGGCGCTAACCGGCCTGGGCCTGTCGATGATGCTGGGGGGTGTTGTTCAGCTGCTGACACCCCAGCCGAAATACAACGTCGGCGCGTCGTCCAGCACGGACAACAAACCCAACTACGCCTTTGGCGCGCCGGTGAACACCGTGGCGGTGGGTTATCCGGTTCCCGTGTTCTTTGGTGAGCGCGAAATCGGCGGGGCAGTTATCAGCGCGGGGATCTTCTCCAGCGACCAGCAGTGAAATTTATTCTCAGCTACAGGCCACCTCCGGGTGGCTTTTTTTATGGGTGAACTATGCGACTTCTCGAAGATGAATCCCTTATTCAGGGACGTAAAGGCGGTGGCGCTAAACAGCACACCCCTGTTGAGGATCCGGATGACCTGCTGTCGACAGCAAAATTAAAAATGCTGCTGGCGATCGCTGAAGGTGAAATCCAGGGCGAGCTGACGGCACAGAACATCTTCCTAAACGACACCCCGCTGGCGAACGCCGACGGCAGCTACAACTTCACCGGCGTGAGGTGGGATTTTCGCCCGGGCACTCAGGATCAG
>NZ_JBBCPK010000081.1:0-19999 GCF_037150775.1 Leclercia sp. M50 | reverse complement strand
CTCGCAGCGTAGCCAGGATGGCGATCAGGCCACAGATATAAAAAGCGAATTCCATTGCCCCTCTCCTTACGGTAACAGGCTCTTGACGTCGATAGGCTTGGCTTCGTTCTCTGCTTCGCCCTTATCTTTGCCGTCGATTGCCATACCCGCCATCCGGTAGAAGTTATATTCCGGGTATTTGCCCGGACCGGAAATCAGCAGATCCTCTTTCTCGTACACCAGATCCTGACGTTTGAATTCACCCAGTTCGAAATCGGGGGTCAACTGAATCGCCGTGGTCGGGCACGCTTCTTCACACAGGCCGCAGAAGATGCAGCGTGAGAAGTTAATGCGGAAGAACTCAGGGTACCAGCGACCGTCCACCGTCTCTGCTTTCTGCAGAGAGATACAGCCTACCGGACAGGCTACCGCACACAGGTTACAGGCAACGCAGCGCTCCGAACCGTCCGGATCGCGCGTCAGCACGATACGGCCACGGTAGCGCGGCGGCAGATATACCGGTTCTTCCGGATACATCCGGGTTTCGCGTTTAGAAAACGCGTGCAGGCCGATCATCCAGATACTGCGTACCTGGGTGCCGAAACCTACCAATAATTCTTTTAAGGTCATGATCTCAAAGCCCCTTATGGCTGCTGCCAGAGAATGACAGCCGCCGTTACCAACAAGTTGACGAGCGTCAGCGGCAGGCACACTTTCCAGCCGAAGGACATTACCTGGTCATAACGCGGACGTGGTAATGCAGCGCGAATCAAAATGAACATCATCATGAAGAACGCGGTTTTCAGCGCGAACCAGATGAACGGCGGTAAGAACGGGCCATGCCAGCCACCAAAGAACAGCGTGACCATCAATGCGGAAACGGTGACGATACCGATGTACTCGCCCACGAAGAACAGACCGAACTTCATACCGGAATATTCAATGTGGTAACCGTCAGCCAGTTCCTGCTCGGCTTCTGGCTGGTCAAACGGGTGGCGGTGACACACTGCCACACCGGCGATAGCAAAGGTAACAAAACCAAAGAACTGCGGGATAACGTTCCAGATGTCGGCCTGGTTGTTGACGATGTCGGTCATGTTGAATGAACCGGCCTGCGCCACCACGCCCATCAGGGAGAGACCCAGGAACACTTCGTAGCTGAGCGTCTGCGCAGACGCACGCATCGCACCCAGCAGGGAGTATTTGTTGTTACTGGACCAGCCTGCAAACAGTACCGCGTAAACCGCGAGACCTGCCATCATCAGGAAGAACAGAATGCCGATGTTCAAATCAGCGACCACCCAGGTCGGGCTGACCGGAACGATAGCAAACGCCAGCAGCAGCGAGGTAAAGGCGATCATCGGTGCCAGAGTAAAGATCACGCGATCCGAGAAGCGCGGGATCCAGTCCTCTTTAAAGAACATCTTGATCATGTCCGCGACCAGCTGGAGTGAACCACCCCAGCCCACGCGGTTCGGTCCGTAACGGTTCTGGAACAGACCGAGCAGACGACGTTCACCAAAGCTCATGAACGCACCGCAGGTGACCACCACCAGCAGGATAACAACCGCTTTCAGGATGCTCAGCAGGATATCGATAAGATCCGGCGTTAACCAACTCATGCTTTTGCCTCCTGCAGGTTATCAAGACGCGCGCCGGCCAGCACCGGGGCGATGCCAGGCATACCCATCGGCAGACCCACCTGCCCTGCTGTCAGACCTTCAGAGATAATCAGCGGCAGGCTGATTGTCTGGCCTTCATAGCTAAAGCTGATGTTCGCGCCCGCGTTCACGCCAAGCTTCGCGGCGTCTGCCGGGTTGAGCTTGATGTAAGGCTGCGGCATGCGGGTCTGGAAGACCGGGGAACGCTGTGACAGCTCGTCGCTACCAAACAGATGGTAGTACGGCGCAATACGCCAGTTGCCCTCTTCTGCCTGGAAGCGTGCCGGAACGGTGGAGAAGAACGCCAGACCGGTTTCGCTGGCTTCAATCAGGCGTACGCCCGGATCGCCGTGGCGCAGAGAACCACCCACTTCAGCCTGGAATTTGTTCCATGCCTGCGGGGAGTTCCAGCCTGGCGCCCATGCGAATGGGATCTGCGAACGTGGCGCAGACGGCTGGTTGTTCCCTTCCATCGAGAAGGCGAACATGGTGTCTTTATCCTGCGGCTGACGCGGTTCGTGTACGCTGATATTGGCGCGCATTGCAGTACGGCCACTGTAGCGATGCGGTTCACGCGCCAGTTTCTGGCCGCGAATGCGGAAGCTCGCTTCCGGCGCCGCATCTTTGATGCCTGCCAGCTGCGGCAGCTTTTCAATAACGGCGTCGATCACGTGGTCGAGCTGCGTCCAGTCCACCTCACGGCTCAGCACGGTGCTGTGCAGGGAGTGCAGCCAGCGCCAGCTTTCCAGCATCAGGGTGGTATTGTCGTAGTAGGCCGGGTCATAAACCTGGAAGAAGCGCTGGGCGCGGCCTTCGTTGTTAATCACCGTCCCGTCGCTTTCCGCGAAGCTTGCCGCAGAGAGCACCAGGTGCGCTTTGTCCATAATGGCGGTGCGCTGATGGTCGATAACCATCACCAGCGGCGCCTTAGAGAGCGCAGCATCTACGCGTGCGGCAGAAGCATGGCGGTGGAGATCGTTTTCAAGTACGACAACGGCATCCGCAGAACCAGATTCCAGCTCACTCAGCGCCTCTTCCAGAGAGCCGCCGCCGATCATACCCAGACCAATGCTGTTTACCGCACGGGCAATCATGGTTACGCCAACGTCGGCGCCACGGCCTTTCAGCGCTTTGGCCACGTTCGCTGCCGCTTCAATGATCTCGCTGCTGCCGGCGTTGGTACCGGAGATGATCAGGGGTTTCTTCGCACCGGCCAGCGCCTGCACGATAACGTCAACTTTGTTCTGCAGATCGCGATCCAGCTCAACGGCCGGGGCACTGCTGTCCAGGCCGTTAGCAATAGCAAAGCCGAGACGGGCCTGATCTTCCACCGGCGCGCGGTAGGTCCAGGCGGCGATGTCGTCGAGACGGGTGTCATCAACGTTGGTCACGAACAGCGGATGCTTCGCGCGCTGACCGATGTTGAGGATAGCCGCGATCTGCCAGTCAGCCACTTTCTGTGCCGCTGCCATTTCACGCGCTTTCCCTTTCACCGCCTGACGAACCGCCAGGGCTGCGCGAGCGCCGGTCTGGGTCAAATCTTCGCCCAATACCAGTACCGCATCATAGGATTCGATTTCGCGCAGCGCCGGGGTATGGATACCGCCTTCGCGCAGCACTTTCAGCACCAGCTGCAGACGTTCCTGCTCGCCCTGGGCGATACCGGTGTAGAAGTTATCCGCACCCACCAGTTCACGCAGCGCGAAGTTGCTTTCGATGCTGGCGCGCGGGGAGCCGATACCGATCACTTTCTTCGACTGGCGCAGAATATCCGCCGCGCCCTGCATCGCCTGTTCAGCGTTCAGGGTGATGAAGTCATCGCCACGGCGCTGAACCGGACGACGCGGACGGTCTTTCAGGTTCACATAGCCATAGCCGAAACGACCGCGGTCGCAGAGGAAGTAGTGGTTAACAGTACCGTTGTAACGGTTTTCGATACGACGCAGTTCGCCGTAACGTTCACCCGGGCTGGTGTTACAGCCCAGCGAACACTGCTGGCAGATGCTTGGCGCAAACTGCATGTCCCACTTACGGTTGTAACGCTCGGAGTGGGTTTTGTCGGTGAAGACGCCGGTCGGGCAGATCTCTACCAGGTTACCGGAGAATTCGCTCTCAAGCGTACCGTCTTCCGGACGACCGAAGTAGACGTTGTCATGCGCGCCATAGACGCCCAGATCCTGACCATCCGCGTAGTCTTTGTAGTAACGCACGCAGCGGTAGCAGGCGATGCAGCGGTTCATTTCGTGAGAGATGAACGGCCCCAGGTCCTGGTTACGGTGAGTACGTTTAGTAAAGCGATAGCGACGGAAGCTGTGCCCGGTCATCACGGTCATATCCTGAAGGTGGCAGTTACCGCCCTCTTCACAGACCGGACAGTCGTGCGGGTGGTTGGTCATCAACCACTCTACCACGCTTTCGCGGAACTCTTTGGCTTCCGCATCGTCGATAGAAATAAAGGTACCTTCGGCGGCTGGCGTCATACAGGACATTACCAGGCGACCACGCGTGTCTTCCGCGTTTTGATATTGCTTCACCGCACACTGGCGGCAAGCACCGACGCTCCCCAGCGCCGGATGCCAGCAAAAATACGGAATATCAAGGCCGAGAGACAGACAAGCTTCCAGCAAGTTGTCCGCCCCGTTGACCTCATATTCTTTGCCGTCTACATGAATCGTAGCCATTAGCATGCTTCCAGTTGTCTCGGTATAAACCGAGCGTTAATCAAAATTCTTTTTACGCTTCATCCTTCAGGCTGCCTCTGCGTTGGCTTCCCTCGCTCACACCAGTCACTTACTGATGTAAGCTCCTGGTCCTCACTCAGTCGCCGCCTTGACGCAGACTGAATGATTTTGCGTAAGGAATTACCAGCGCGCTTTCAGCAGGTTCGGCTGAATCCCATTGATTGAATGGGTATTGCTGAACGGCTGCTTGATGCCTGCTTCGAATTCGTCGCGGAAATATTTAATCGCGCTCTGCAGCGGCTCAACCGCACCTGGCGCATGCGCACAGAAGGTTTTACCTGGGCCCAGGAATCGACACAGTTGCTCAAGTGTCTCGATATCGCCAGGCTGGCCTTCGCCACGCTCAATAGCACGCAGGATCTTCACGCTCCACGGCAGACCGTCGCGGCACGGAGTACACCAGCCGCAGGACTCGCGGGCGAAGAACTCTTCCAGGTTACGCACCAGCGACACCATGCCAATCTCGTGGTCGACGGCCATCGCCAGCGCCGTACCCAGACGGCTGCCTGCTTTACCAATGCTTTCGAATTCCATCGGCAGGTCAAGGTGCGCTTCGGTCAGGAAGTCTGTCCCTGCCCCACCCGGCTGCCAGGCTTTGAATTTCAGGCCATCACGCATACCGCCAGCGTAGTCTTCAAGAATTTCACGGGCGGTGGTGCCGAACGGCAGTTCCCAGACGCCAGGGTTTTTCACGCGGCCGGAGAAGCCCATCAGCTTGGTACCGGCATCTTTACTTGAGGAGATGCCCTGATACCACTCCACGCCGTTGGCGAGGATAGCCGGAACGTTACACAGGGTTTCGACGTTGTTCACGCAGGTCGGTTTACCCCATACGCCTGAGCTCGCCGGGAATGGCGGCTTGGAGCGCGGATTGGCGCGACGCCCTTCCAGAGAGTTAATCAGCGCGGTCTCTTCCCCGCAGATATAACGCCCTGCCCCGGTGTGCACGAACAGCTCGAAGTCGAAACCGGTGCCGAGAATGTTTTTGCCAAGCAGGCCCGCTTCGGTCGCCTCGGCAATCGCGCGACGCAGGTTCTCTGCCGCTTCGATGTACTCGCCGCGCAGGAAGATGTAGCCGCGATAGGCTTTCAGGGCGAAGGCGGAGATCAGCATGCCTTCCACCAGCAGGTGCGGCAGCTGCTCCATCAGCAGGCGGTCTTTATAGGTGCCCGGCTCCATCTCATCGGCATTACACAGCAGGTAACGGATGTTCATGGATTCGTCTTTTGGCATCAGGCTCCACTTCAGACCGGTGGAAAAGCCTGCGCCACCGCGCCCTTTCAGGCCAGCGTCTTTAACCGCGTTAACGATCTCATCCGGCGCCATGCCGGAGAGAGCTTTACGCGCCCCGGCATAGCCGTTTTTGCTCTGGTACTCTTCGAGCCATACCGGCTGTTTGTCATCACGCAGACGCCAGGTCAGCGGATGCGTCTCAGCAGTACGAATTACAGTTTTCATTTGTACTGCTCCAGCAGGTCAGGAATGGCTTCCGGCGTCAGATAACTGTGAGTGTCCTCATCAATCATCATGGTCGGCCCCTTGTCGCAGTTACCCAGGCAGCAGGTTGGCAGCAGGGTAAAACGACCGTCAAAGGTGGTCTGGCCCGGCTTGATATTGAGCTTCTTCTCAATCGCAGCCTGAATGCCCTGATAACCAGTGATATGGCATACCACGCTGTCGCAGTAGCGGATCACGTGACGGCCTACCGGCTGACGGAAGATCTGGCTGTAGAACGTTGCCACGCCTTCGACGTCGCTCGCCGGAATACCCAGCACTTTTGCAATCTCATAGATCGCGCCATCCGGCACCCAACCACGCTGTTTCTGTACGATTTTCAGCGCTTCAATGGACGCCGCACGCGGGTCTTCGTAGTGGTGCATCTCGTGCTCAATGGCGGCACGCTCTGCTTCACTCAGCTCAAAAGCCTCGGTTTGTGGTTGTTGATTCTCGTGCATAATTAGCGGTCCACATCTGACATAACAAAATCGATACTACCCAGATACACAATCAGGTCAGAGACCAGACTGCCGCGAATGGCTGACGGGATCTGCTGCAGGTGCGGGAAGCTTGGCGTACGTACACGGGTACGGTAGCTCATGGTGCTGCCGTCGCTGGTCAGGTAGTAACTGTTGATACCCTTGGTCGCTTCAATCATCTGGAAGGATTCTTGCGCCGGCATAACCGGACCCCAGGAAACCTGCAGGAAGTGCGTGATCAGGGTTTCGATATGCTGCAGCGTGCGCTCTTTCGGTGGCGGCGTGGTCAGCGGGTGATCCGCCTTGAACGGGCCTTCCGGCATGTTGTTGAGGCACTGCTCAAGGATGCGCAGGCTCTGGCGCAGCTCTTCCACTTTCAGCATCACGCGGGTGTAGCAGTCGGAAACACCGCCGCCCAGCGGCACTTCAAAGTCGAAGTTTTCATAGCCAGAGTAAGGACGCGCTTTACGCACGTCGAAATCGATACCGGTGGCGCGCAGGCCAGCACCGGTGGTGCCCCACTCCAGCGCCTCTTTCGCGCCATAGGCAGCAACGCCCTGGGAACGGCCCTTCAGGATGGAGTTACGCAGCGCGGCTTTCTCGTAAGAGGCCAGACGCTTCGGCATCCAGTCGAGGAATTCACGCAGCAGACGATCCCAGCCGCGCGGCAGGTCATGCGCGACGCCGCCAATACGGAACCAGGCCGGGTGCATACGGAAACCGGTGATCGCTTCCACCAGATCGTAAATCTTTTGACGGTCGGTAAAGGCGAAGAAGACCGGGGTCATCGCGCCGACGTCCTGAATGAAGGTGGAGATGTAGAGCAGGTGGCTGTTGATACGGAACAGTTCAGAGAGCATAACGCGAATCACGTTAACGCGATCCGGCACGGTGATGCCTGCCAGTTTCTCAACGGCCAGCACGTACGGCATTTCGTTTACGCAGCCGCCGAGGTACTCGATACGGTCGGTGTACGGAATGTAGCTGTGCCAGGATTGACGCTCACCCATCTTCTCGGCACCACGGTGGTGGTAGCCGATGTCTGGCACGCAGTCGACGATCTCTTCACCATCAAGCTGCAGAATAATACGGAACGCACCGTGCGCGGAGGGGTGGTTTGGACCGAGGTTGAGGAACATGAAGTCCTCGTTGTCGGTGCTGCGCTTCATGCCCCAGTCTTCCGGCTTGAAGGTCAGCGCTTCCATCTCCAGATCCTGCTTGGCTTTGGTCAGCTCAAACGGGTCGAATTCGGTGGCGCGCGCCGGGTAGTCTTTACGCAGCGGGTGACCGGTCCAGGTCTGCGGCATCATAATGCGCGTCAGATGCGGGTGGCCATCGAAGGTCATGCCAAACATTTCCCAGGTTTCACGCTCATACCAGTTAGCGTTCGGGAAGAGTTTGGTGATCGTCGGCAGATGCATGTCGTTTTCAGACAATGCCACCTTGAGCATGATATCCGTGTTGCGGTCTATTGAGATCAGGTGGTAGAAAACGGAAAAATCCGCCGCGGGTAAACCCTGGCGGTGAGTACGCAGACGTTCGTCCATGCCGTGTAAGTCAAACAGCATGACGTAAGGTTTAGGCAGTTTCTTGAGGAAATCAACCACTTCCAGTAACTGCTCACGCTTCACCCAAACAACGGGTACCCCGGTGCGGGTGGCCTGAACAGTAAAGGCATCCGGCCCAAAACGGTTGCGCAGTTCGCCGATGACCGGGTCATCCAGATGATCCCGTGTTTGCCAGGCGGCGTCTTGCGCGGTTAAGTCGGTCATAGTGTTCACCATTGCAAAAGGTCCGTGGTGACTGTTGGGCGTGGCTTCGCGCTATTTGAATAGTGATATGCGAAGGTTATCTCCATGCCCACAGGCGCAAATTAAATTTCGTCTGGTGTCCGCAGATTGGTCACTGCGATACGTTCACCGCGTTTACGCTCGCGCTCAGACTGCATGTTAGCGCGGTACACGCCCTGGTCACCCACAACCCAGGAGAGCGGGCGGCGTTCTTTGCCAATCGACTCCTGCAACAGCATCAGCGCCTGCATGTAGGCTTCCGGACGCGGTGGGCAGCCCGGGATATAAACGTCAACCGGGATAAACTTATCTACGCCTTGTACGACGGAATAGATGTCGTACATGCCGCCAGAGTTGGCACAAGCGCCCATGGAGATAACCCATTTTGGCTCGAGCATCTGGTCGTACAGACGCTGAATGACCGGTGCCATTTTGGTAAAGCAGGTGCCCGCTACCACCATCAGGTCAGCCTGACGCGGAGATGCACGCAGTACTTCCGCACCAAAACGCGCAACGTCATGCACCGCAGTGAATGACGTCACCATTTCAACGTAGCAGCAAGAAAGGCCAAAGTTGTATGGCCAGATGGAGTTCTTACGACCCCAGTTGACCATATCGTGCATGGCATGCTCGAGCTTGCCCATGTACACGCTTTTGTTGACTTCTTGCTCCAGGGGGTCGGTTACGATCTCCTGCTTTTGCAGGGGGTAACGGTCATTCTCACCGTTAGGATCTATGCGGGTGAGCGTATAATCCATCTTATTGCCTCGCTGTTACTGCTGACGATTAGGGATACTGTTTTCCGGGTTGATACGTTCACGGCGTGAACGTGCAGGTGTCCAGTCCAGCGCGCCAATACGCACCAGATAAACCAGACCGGCCAGTAACACTAAAATGAAAATTGCGGCCTCGACAAAGCCTACCCAGCCACTCTCACGAATGGAGGTCGACCATGCGAACAGGTAAAGCGCTTCTACGTCGAAAATGACGAAGAACATGGCTACCAGATAGAACTTGGCAGACAGGCGTAAACGCGCGGTACCTACCGAATCGATACCCGATTCGAATGGCGTGTTTTTGTGCCTTGCGCGGGCGCGACCGCCCAGGAACCAGCCGCCGACTAGCATCAGGCAGCACAGGCCAATGGCAACGATAAGAAAGATTGCGAATGCCCAGTGATGAGCGATGACTTCTGTGGATGTTGACATACTCATTGCTTACTCATCAAAAGTGATACCTGAAACACTGCTCTTTCTGGCAGATGGGCATCACATCGATTCATGGGGAGGAACAAATAACCGTACACTAACTGTCGAAAAATGAGACATAGACAGCAAAATGATGTGGTTTTTTACTCCTTTCTATAACCTTTTGTCAACTTTAACAAAAGTTTCTTCACATTAAATTACATTGATCGAACTTCATTAACATTTAATGCCCTTTACCCTCATTAAGTGTGAGGCGCGTACCTGCGTGGGGGTGTTGAATCGTGTCCGTAATGAACTAATACAAAGATTACCCGCCTATTTTGACAGGATTTGCCGTCGATTCCTCCCCCCAAAGAGGAGTATTTTCTTGATCTGTGACACGCTTTTGTTAATTCAATCAAAAAAACAGCAACATCTTTGCTGCTTTTTTAACATGCCCATTGACATTAGAAAGAACAAGTATAGCGGGGTTTTGGAGAAAGGCAGGATATCTATCAGATTGATAAAACACAAAATTAGCAATGACTTAAATCAAATCTCTGGAATCTCATGCAAAAAAAGAACCACTGTGCGCAGAGGCAGCAGCAGTGGTTCGTTATCGTCTGGACGAATTGTTATCAGATTATTAGGGACCCTTTTACTCGAAATCACTTTCAATGATTACCGAGTCATCCCCTCCTTGTTGAGTCACTGTATTGTACTGCCAGGGGTTATGGTAATCATCCATGGCGCTAAAGATGGTCTGCGCAAGCTCGTTGTTACTGGCCGGATTATGGCACAACAGATATTCCGTATCCGGCAGCGCGGGCAATCCGTCCGCTTTGCCTAACACACGCAAATCGGGGCTCATCATCTCCACCGGGCGTGCCGTTACGCCGAGGCCCGCTTTTACCGCGGCGCGGATCGCAGGCAGTGTGGAGGCGACATAGGCCATTCGCCATGGGACATTGGCGGCATTGAGCGTAGCCAGCACAACGTCGCGAAACGGGCTGGGCTCGTCCAGCAGGACTAACGGCACCGGCTCGCCGCGCTGCAGCGTGAACTCGGCGGCGCAGTACCAGTGTGTCGGCGAGGTGCGCAGCGTCAGACATTCGAACTGGCTGGTACGATGGGTGGTCACCACCAGATCGACCTCCTGCTCCTGCAACATATCAACCATAAAGGCGTTGCGTTTCACTCTGACATCAAGAGCAAGTTTCGGGTAAACCGAACTGATGCGATTGAGCAGGAACGGCAGAATGGTGTCGGCCGACTCGTCAGAGGCGCCTAATGTTAAGACACCCTGCAGGTTGCTAAACATTAATGATGAACATGCTTCATCATTGAAGCGCAGGATTTTTCTGGCGTAACCCAGGAGCTGAATACCATGCTCCGTTAACAGCTTATTGCGGCCATGACGGGCAAAAAGCTCTTTACCGACCAGTTGTTCCAGTCGTTGCATTTGTTGGCTTACTGCGGACTGGGTACGGCAAACTGCCGCCGCAGCAGCAGCAAAGGTGTTCAGATCGGCGACCGCCACAAAGGTTCTCAGCAGATCGAGGTCGAGATTCAGTATCGGACGATTTGCATTAATCATATCTTTTCACTTACAGGTTGCTCGTACGGAGCTGCCCCGGGTTTAAGCTGTGTGCGTAAAAGTAATACAGTTCCTTCTGAACGAAATCCGCTGACGTCCCGGTCTGGCAGGGGCCTGCATAATGTAATTGTGCTGGTTATATCAGTGGTCAGAAACAACTTATCTGACGTTATTTTTATTCTCAAAATCGTTCGAGATATATAGGTATTTGCCGGATGATGTAAATTCGATTAAAGAAGATGCATATCCAACGTTAACTTTATCGCAGTACAGGTTGAGCGGCAATGGTATCGCTTAACTTCTCAAGGCAGAGATAATTCCAGCAATTACAATAAACTATTAAAGGTCCAGGCATCAAGGCCTGCTGTGACCTGTTATCTTTCATCGCTAAACCCGGCATACATCTTACCCTAAAACCTTTTTCTTTATAAGCCTTATTGCAAATCCTTTGATTTAACCTGAATGGTAACTAGCTAAACTAATTTTATTAATATTAACGAAAGTTGCGATTTCGTCTTTATTTAGAAATAAACAATAATTGAAACCGGACTTAATGATTAATAATACTTAACATTAATTTCACATGAGCAACGTTAATATAAAAAGGCAGGAAAGCGAATACCAGTGAGTTTCATTCAGCTTTTACGAAAAATCACTACAGGAAACTGTAGCACCACCAGCGCAAGCCGCTCAATTCCCCCCTTTTTTACAGTGTAAAATCCATATTAAAACACCCACAACAGGACAAAACACCAACAAAAACCAAAAATACATACGTTAAAGTGACTAACCCATTAAAAAAGAGTTAAAAGATTCAGGGCAAAGCGGCAGCAATGCACAAAATCTTCTTCTGCCAACGCTTCAAAATCGGGCGTTCGAGGAGTACATTGTTTCGTGCTGACTTCCACGGCAGGACGTCGCAATAACAGTGAAAAGGTCAAAGATTCATGTCACCCATCGAAAAATCCAGCAAGTTAGATAACGTTTGTTATGACATTCGTGGCCCGGTTCTTAAAGAGGCAAAGCGTCTCGAAGAAGAAGGTAATAAAGTACTTAAGCTCAATATCGGCAACCCGGCGCCATTTGGTTTTGATGCACCGGATGAAATTCTGGTTGATGTGATTCGCAACCTGCCGACGGCGCAAGGCTACAGCGACTCCAAAGGTCTCTACTCTGCGCGAAAAGCGATCATGCAGCACTATCAGGCGCAGGGTATGCGCGATGTGACTGTAGAAGATATCTACATTGGTAACGGTGTTTCCGAGCTGATTGTCCAGGCGATGCAGGCCCTGCTGAACAGCGGAGACGAAATGCTGGTTCCCGCTCCGGACTACCCGCTCTGGACTGCGGCCGTGTCCCTCTCCAGCGGTAAAGCGGTGCACTACCTGTGTGACGAATCGGCTGACTGGTTCCCGGACCTGGATGATATTCGCGCCAAAATTACGCCGCGCACCCGCGGGATCGTCATCATCAACCCGAACAACCCCACCGGCGCCGTCTATTCCAAAGAGCTGCTGCTGGAGATCGTCGAGCTGGCCCGCCAGCATAATCTGATCATCTTCGCGGATGAGATCTACGACAAAATTCTGTATGACGCCGCGCAGCACCACTCTATTGCCGCGCTGGCACCGGATCTGTTGACCGTCACCTTTAACGGCCTGTCAAAGACCTATCGTGTTGCGGGCTTCCGCCAGGGCTGGATGGTGCTGAACGGACCGAAGAAACACGCCAGAGGCTATATCGAAGGCCTTGAGATGCTGGCCTCCATGCGTCTGTGCGCCAACGTTCCGGCCCAGCATGCGATCCAGACCGCACTGGGTGGCTATCAGAGCATCAGCGAATTTATCGTGCCGGGCGGGCGTCTGTATGAGCAGCGGCAGCGCGCGTGGGAGCTGATCAACGATATTCCAGGCGTCTCCTGCGTGAAGCCAAACGGCGCCCTCTATATGTTCCCGAAAATCGACATCAAACGCTTCAACATCTTTGACGATCAGAAGATGGTGCTCGACTTCCTGCTGCAGGAAAAAGTGTTGCTGGTACAGGGAACGGCATTTAACTGGCCGTGGCCGGACCATGTTCGCATCGTAACGCTGCCGCGTGAAGATGAGCTGGAGATGGCCATCAGCCGGTTCGGACGCTTCCTCTCCGGATACCATCAGTAAACGATAATCGGGCTGCCACAGGCAGCCCGATTTGCATCTCACCGCCCCTCCCCTCACAATGAAACCTGTCGCTGTGCAGATTTAAGGTAACTTATGAGTCAGAGTCATTTCTTCGCCCATCTTTCCCGACTGAAACTGATCAACCGCTGGCCGCTGATGCGCAATGTGCGCACCGAGAACGTTTCCGAACACAGCCTGCAGGTAGCGATGGTCGCCCACGCGCTGGCCGCCATCAAAAACCGTAAGTTCAATGGTCAGCTAAACGCCGAACGTATCGCGCTGCTGGCGATGTACCACGATGCTTCAGAAGTGCTGACGGGCGATCTGCCCACGCCGGTAAAATACTTCAACTCGCAAATCGCCCAGGAGTACAAGGCGATTGAAAAAATCGCCCAGCAGAAGCTGGTCGATATGGTGCCGGACGAGCTTCGCGATATTTTTGCCCCGTTAATAGACGAGCAGAGCTATAGCGAAGAGGAGCACTTCATTGTGAAGCAGGCCGATGCGCTGTGCGCCTACCTGAAGTGTCTGGAAGAGCTCTCTGCCGGCAATCACGAGTTTTTACTGGCGAAAACGCGTCTGGAGAAGACGCTCGAAGCGCGCCGTAGCGAGGAGATGGACTACTTCATGGAGGTGTTTGTCCCGAGCTTCCAGCTCTCGCTGGATGAGATTAGCCAGGATTCGCCGTTGTGAGTTATGCCCGGCGGCGCTTCGCTTGCCGGGCCTACGGTTTCCAGGCAGCAAGCTTAGCGCCGCCGGGCAAAACTGTCAGAACGGGAACAACATCGGGATCATCACTACGCACACCACCATCACCAGGATCGTGAAGGGCACGCCAAGCTTAACGAAATCGCTAAAGCTGTATCTTCCCGGCCCCAGCACCAGGGTGTTAACCGGTGACGACACCGGCGTCATAAACGCCGCGGAAGCGGCCATCGCCACCATCATGGCGAACGGATAAGGTGAAACTCCCATCGATTTCGCCATCGCCAGCGCAATGGGCGCCATCAATACAGCGGTTGCGGTATTGGAGATAAACAGTCCGATCGTGGCGCACATAACAAACAGGCACATCAGCATCATGTATGGGCCATAGCCGCCGCCGAGCTCCATCAGACCTTTCACCACTAAATCGACACCGCCAGTTTTTTGCAGCGCCAGCGCAAAGGGCATCATGCCGACGATCAAAATGATGCTCGGCCAGTGAATCGCTTTGTAAGCGCTTTCAGCGTCAATACAGCGGAATTTCCCCATCAGCAGACAGGCAATGATCGCCGCCACCGGATTGGGGATTTCGTCGGTCAGCATCAGAGCGACCATCAGCACCAGACAAAAAATGGCGTGCGGTGCCTGGCTATGGGCAGGGGATGCATCGCTGACCTCGACAGGCAGGTTGAGCACCACAAAGTCTCGCCCTCTCTGCCCCAACTGGGTAATCAGCTTCCAGTTACCCACCACCAGGAAGATATCCCCCAGTTGAAGGGGCTCATCCACCACCGAGCCGTTCATCGCCTCGCCGTCGCGCTTTAACCCCACGACGTTCAGACCGTACCGGGTACGAAAGCCGATTTCGCGAATGGTTTTGCCGAGCAGCTCCGACTCAGGGATCAGCGAGACCTCGGCCATCCCCACATCCAGCGCCTGATCGGAGAAGTACTCCCCGCGCAGGACCATCGGCTCCAGCAGCTGTTCGCTGCAAAATTCGCGCAGATCGACCTCTGCCGAAGACATATCAATGAGCAACACGTCACGGGCGCGAAACTCCGATACACCGTTTACGTTGACGATAACCCGACGAAAACGGCGCCAGCGCTCCACGCCGATGACGTTGGCCCCGTAGCGTTCGCGGAGTTTTAAATCATCCAGACGCTGCCCAATCAGCGGTGAACCGGGGCGGATCGCCAGACGGCGGGCCCGCCCGGTGAGGCGATACTCTTTGATCAGATCGCGAAACGTGCGGCGCTTCCAGCCGTCGCGGGTTTTATCCTGCTTTTCGCTTTTCAGGGCAAAGCGGGTCAACAGCATATAGACAATGCCCATCACCAGGACAACCAGCCCCAGCGGCGTCACGCTGAAGAAGCTGAAACCGTCCAGGCCTTCACGCAGCAGTTCACTGTTTACCACCAGGTTTGGCGGGGTCGCCACCAGCGTCATCATGCCGCTGATAAGGCCGGCAAAGCTCAGCGGCATCATCAGGCGCGACGGCGAAATCTGCATGCGCATGGAGACGCTCAACACCACAGGAATGAAAATAGCCACCACACCGGTGGAGCTCATAAAGGCCCCGAGTCCGGCCACGGTGAGCATCAAAAAGACCAGCATTTTGGTCTCGCTGTTGCCCGCCACGCTCACCAGCCAGGTACCCATGCTGGTTGCCACGCCGGTCCGCACCAGGCCGTCGCCGATGATAAACAGGGCGGCAATGAGAATCACGTTGGGATCGCTAAAGCCTGAAAAGGCTTCCGGGAGGGTTAAGGTGCCGCTCAGCACAAAAGCGACGATCACCAGCAGCGCCACAGCATCCATGCGGATTTTGCCGGTTGCAAAAAGAAGAATGGCGATAAGAAGCAGGCTTAACACCCAGATGAGTTCACCGTTCACAACAGATCCTTGTCAGAAAAGAGTGCGTCAGATAGTGCCATAAAAAAGCCCCAGCAATGTGGGGCTAAATCATGTGATTACATTTTCCGGGTGACTGTTACATTCCCGTCGGGCTCGCGGCTGACGGCGAGTGCCTCCAGCGTGGTAAGCACAAAATCCGCCTCATCCAGACGCGGCGAGTTAGCGGGGACATTGACGGCAATGACGTGGCTTCCGGCATTGAGTCCCGCCAGCACGCCGGCTGCGGCATCTTCTACCACCACACACGCTTCAGGTGCCAGCCCCAGCAGCTCCGCGCCCAGTAAAAAGGCATCGGGCTCTGGCTTGCCGCGCTTGACCCGCTCCGCGGTGATAAAGACTTCCGGCAGCGGCAGGCCTGCCGCTTTATGACGCGCATGAGCCACAGGAACCGAACCGGAGGTGACGATAGCCCAGGGGATCGCCGATTCATTCAGATGGGTGAGCAGCGCCTGGGCCCCCGGCAGCGCGGTAATACCGTCGGTATCGGTGGCCTCGACCTGCTCAAGCCAGCTGAACTCCGCCTGAATTTCCGCTTCACTTTTTCCCTGGAGAAAGTGCCGTAAAGAGGTTATGGCCTGTTTGCCATGGATAAAATTCAGTACGTCCTGATGGTCGATGCCATGTCTGTCGGCCCAACGGCACCAGGAGCGTTCTACAACCGGTAGCGAATCGACCAGCGTACCGTCCAGATCAAACAGAAAACCTTTACACTGCACATCTACCTCCGTCAGGCATTAATAATTTGTTGGATCTCGTTACTGCTCAGGTGGTACTGGCGAGGACAAGCGTGCCATACGCTGAGCATGCGCTGGTATTTTTCCCACATCGGGGTCTGGGCATTAAAGCCATGCGTACCGGCATCGAAATGGGTATAGCGTCCTTCGACATTGACCATAAAGCGGACATAGCTCAGGTAACGGGATTCAGTGGCCGCATCAAAACCCAGGAAGGTGACACGACGTTCGTCGATGCTCTGGGCATCTTTCAGGTTGGTCCAGGAGACATGCAGGGCGTGATACATCTCCATGATGTCGATGACGATGCGGCAGGTCTCTTCTTTCAGTTCGCCAAAGTCGCGATCCAGCTCGCGCATCTGTAAACCAAAGCCACGTTCGATGATAGTCTGCAAGCGGCGATAGCGCTCTGCGTTGTCGGGATCAAGCATAGTCATCATTTTGTACTGATTGGACAAAATAAGACGTTGAGCGTGGGTCATTTCCATCTTTCGACTCCTGTTGCGCATGGCAGCTTTAAAAAAGACACGGTAACGGTGGGTTACTGTGCCTTCTTTTGGTCATCGTTTCGATGATCAATCACAAGTCATCAAGGAATGTTTTATCAAGTTGCTTGAATGCCCGCTTCAGCGTATCAGCCAGCGCCTGATAATCGGGTTTCCCCTCTACCGGCGCGAGCGCCTGACCAGCATCCTGCAATTTGCCGCGCACCTCATAGAACCAGGACAACACGGATGGCGGCAGCGGTGTGACCGAGCGTTTGCCGAGCCACCACAGCCCCTGCATAGGCAGACTCAGGGCAAACAGCGCGGTAGCAACAGCAGGACCAAGCTGTCCGCCCAGCGCAATCTGCCAGCACAGAGTAAAGACCGCGAGAGGCGGCATCAGGCGGATAGCGTGACGGGTGGCGCGGATCACCCGGTTTTCAATAAAGACGGGCGCCAGGCGCTTTTCCAGTGGCCACGTCTTTGCATAGTGCTGTCCCCGGCGAAACAGGCTAAAAAAGCTCACGGATGGATTCTCGGGTGTCGACATGGCTTACCTCAACTTCACATATAAAATTTAAAAAATTCGTGCAAAACCACAACTGCTCATGACAACGTTCAAAAACTTTTGTCAGCGCTACCCAGTATCGGGTATCCTGTGCCGGCCTGCAAAGGCCCTAGACGAGGAACGTTCACTCGTCAAATTATCGCACATTATGCCATTGCCGGAAAAATGCGCAAAATGGCATAAAATCATATGTATTCTTTTCGTCATGCCAGAATGTCCTTCGGGCATGATGTTAATCATAAATGTCAGCGATATCTTGCGCTACGATCCTTGACTCACTGACGTTTTTTTAGCCACGTATCAATAATAGGTACTTCCATGTCGAGTAAGTTAGTACTGGTTCTGAACTGCGGTAGCTCTTCCCTGAAATTCGCCATCATCGATGCGCTCAACGGTGAAGAGTACCTTTCTGGTTTGGCCGAATGTTTCCATCTCCCTGAAGCACGTCTGAAGTGGAAAATGGACGGCAGCAAACAGGAAGCGGCTTTAGGTGCAGGCGCCGCTCACAGCGAAGCGCTGAACTTTATCGTTAACACTATTCTGGCACAAAAACCGGAACTGTCCGCCCAGCTGACCGCAATTGGTCACCGTATCGTTCATGGTGGCGAGAAGTACACCAAATCTGTGGTCATCGATGACAGCGTTATTCAGGGTATTAAAGACTCAGCCTCTTTTGCACCGCTGCATAACCCGGCTCACCTGATCGGTATCGCTGAAGCACTGAAAGCCTTCCCGCAGCTGAAAGACAAGAACGTGGCCGTATTTGATACCGCGTTCCATCAGACCATGCCGGAAGAGTCTTACCTCTATGCCCTGCCGTATAAACTGTACAAAGAGCACGGCGTTCGTCGCTATGGCGCACACGGCACCAGCCACTTCTACGTCACGCAAGAAGCAGCAAAAATGCTGAACAAGCCGGTAGAAGAAGTGAACATCATCACTTGCCACCTGGGCAACGGCGGTTCTGTTTCTGCTATCCGTAACGGCAAATGTGTTGATACCTCCATGGGTCTGACCCCGCTGGAAGGCCTGGTCATGGGTACCCGCTCCGGTGATATCGATCCAGCGATCATCTTCCATCTGCACGATACCCTGGGTATGAGCGTAGAAGATATCAACAAGATGCTGACCAAAGAGTCTGGCCTGCTGGGTCTGACCGAAGTGACCAGCGACTGCCGTTACGTTGAAGACAACTACGCCGAGAAAGAAGACGCGAAACGTGCAATGGATGTTTACTGCCACCGTCTGGCGAAATACATCGGCTCTTACACTGCGCTGATGGACGGTCGTCTGGATGGCGTGGTCTTCACCGGCGGTATCGGTGAGAACGCGGCAATGGTGCGCGAACTCTCCCTGGGCAAACTGGGCGTGCTGGGCTTTGATGTTGACCATGAACGTAACCTGGCCGCGCGCTTCGGTAAGTCTGGCTTCATCAACAAAGAAGGCACCACGCTCGCAATGGTTATCCCAACCAATGAAGAGCTGGTCATCGCGCAAGACGCGAGCCGTCTGACTGCCTGATTCCCCACCGCCAGCAATGCTGGCGGTGCTGTTTTGAAGCCCGCCCGTTTTCGGCGGTAACGAAAGAGGATAAATCGTGTCCCGTACTATTATGCTGATCCCGACCGGAACCAGCGTAGGCCTGACCAGCGTCAGCCTCGGTGTTATCCGTGCGATGGAACGCAAAGGCGTTCGTCTGAGCGTGTTTAAGCCAATCGCTCAACCACGTGCTGGTGGCGACGCACCAGACCAGACCACCACTATTGTTCGTGCAAACTCTAACCTGCCAGCCGCTGAACCGCTGAAGATGAGCCACGTTGAGTCTCTGCTCTCCAGCAACCAGAAAGATGTGCTGATGGAAGAGATCATCGCTAACTACCACGCTAACGCCCAGGATGCGGAAGTGGTACTGGTAGAAGGCCTGGTTCCGACGCGCAAGCATCAGTTTGCCCAGTCTCTGAACTTTGAAATTGCCAAAACGCTGAACGCGGAAATCGTGTTTGTGATGTCCCAGGGTACCGATACCCCGGAACAGCTGAAAGAGCGTATTGAGCTGACCCGCAGCAGCTTCGGCGGCGCGAAAAACAGCAACATCACCGGCGTGATTGTTAACAAACTGAACGCACCGGTTGATGAGCAAGGCCGTACCCGCCCTGACCTGTCCGAAATTTTCGACGACTCGTCCAAAGCAAAAATCGTGAAAATCGATCCGGCTAAGCTGCAGGAATTCAGCCCGCTGCCAGTGCTGGGCGCGGTGCAGTGGAGCTTCGATCTGATCGCCACTCGTGCTATCGACATGGCGCGTCACCTGAACGCCACTATCGTGAACGAAGGCGATATCAATACCCGTCGCGTGAAGTCCGTGACTTTCTGTGCGCGTAGCATTCCGCACATGCTGGAGCACTTCCGTGCAGGTTCCCTGCTGGTTACCTCCGCTGACCGTCCTGACGTGCTGGTTGCAGCCTGTCTGGCCGCAATGAACGGCGTGGAGATCGGT
>NZ_JBBCPK010000080.1:0-20482 GCF_037150775.1 Leclercia sp. M50 | reverse complement strand
CCGAGGAGTTCCCGGACTTCACCGCCTTCTGGTTTGAAACCGTTAAACCCGGGGCGACCACCTTCACGGTCTACACCCTGCTCGACAGCCCGAGCATCACCGGGGCCTATAAGTTTGTGATCCACTGCGAGAAGACCCAGGTGATCATGGATGTCGAAAACCATCTCTACGCCCGTGAAGAGATCCAGCAGTTGGGTATTGCCCCGATGACCAGCATGTTCGCCTGCGGCAACAACGAGCGCCGCGTCTGCGACACCATTCATCCGCAGATCCACGACTCCGATCGTCTGGCGATGTGGCGCGGCAACGGCGAATGGGTTTGCCGCCCGCTGAATAACCCGCAAAAGCTGCAATACAACGCCTATACCGACAAAAACCCGAAAGGTTTTGGTCTGCTCCAGCTTGACCGCGACTTCTCCCACTATCAGGACATCATGGGCTGGTACAACAAGCGCCCAAGCCTGTGGGTTGAGCCACGTAACCAGTGGGGCAAAGGCACCGTCGGGCTGATGGAGATCCCGACCACCGGCGAAACCCTGGATAACGTGGTCTGCTTCTGGCAGCCGGAAAAACCGGTGAAGGCGGGGGATAAACTGAACTTCCAGTACCGTCTCTACTGGAGCGCCAGGCCGCCGGTCCGTTCCCCGCTGGCAAACGTGCTGGCCACCCGTACCGGCATGGGCGGCTTCCCGGAAGGCTGGGCCCCTGGCGAGCACTATCCGAAGGTGTGGGCGCGCCGTTTTGCGGTCGATTTTGTCGGCGGCGATCTGAAAGCGGCCGCGCCAAAAGGGATCGAGCCGGTAATCACCCTCTCCAGTGGCGAAGCGAAGCAGATTGAGATCCTCTACGTCGAGCCGTTCGATGGCTATCGCATCCAGTTTGACTGGTACCCGACCAGCGATTCGACCGATACGGTGGATATACGGATGTTCCTGCGCTGTCAGGGCGAAGCGATCAGCGAAACCTGGCTGTATCACTATTTCCCGCCCGCGCCGGATAAACGTCAGTATGTAGACGACCGCGTAATGCGTTAAGCCTTTGCCGGGTGGCGGCTGCGCCTTACCCGGCCTACGAACTGCACCAAACCGTAGGCCGGGCAAGCGCATGCGCCGCCCGGCGTTGCAGAGGAAGCACGATGACCACACCAACTGAAGAGTTCATTCCCGTCAATGCGCATATCGAACTGCGTGCCGCCGACGAGCGTTACACCTCCGAGCTGCATAATCTGGTGATCAAAAACCGGGCGTGGTTACAGGACTACCTTAACTGGCCGCAATATGTCGGCACCGAAGAGGACACCCGCCAGAACATTCAGAGCAACCAGATGCTGCATCAACGTGGTTACGCCAAGATGTTCCTGATTTTTCACGATAATGCGCTGGTGGGGGTGCTGTCGTTTAACGCCATCGAGCCGCTGAATAAAACCGGCTATATCGGCTACTGGCTGGATGAAGCGCATCAGGGGCAGGGTATTTTGTCCCAGGCACTGGAGGCCTTTATCCGCCACTACGCCGGACGCGGAGAGATCCGCCGTTTCGTCATCAAGTGCCGCGTTGACAACGCCGCCAGCAATCAGGTGGCGCTGCGCAACGGCTTTGTGCTGGAAGGGTGTCTGAAAGAGGCGGAATTCCTCAACGGACGCTATGACGACCAGAACATCTATGCCCGGATCTGCACCTCATAATGCACCAATCAGCGGCGTGCGGGTGATATGCTGCGCGCCGTTAATCACCTTCTCACCGCGCAGGTGGATCATCTCGCCTTCCGCCGCCTCAATCACCGCGTCATCGGTAATCTCAATATGATGCTCGATCAGCACTTCCCCGCGAATGCGTGCCCGACCCTGAATCACCACTTTGTCATCTATTAAAATCGGTCCGCCGCGTAGCCAGGCTTCGCCGCCAATCAGCACATGGTGTTTAATCACGCAGTTGCCCTCAACCAGGGCATTTTCCGCCACCTGGGAGCTGTAGCGCAGGGTAGGGATGGCATCCTCCTCCAGCCCCGCGAGCAGGCGCGCGTTGCCGTACACTTTGGCGCAGTCGCATACCCAGACGTTGTTCACTTCGTTGCCTTCGATCAGCGCGTTGTCGAAAATTTCAGCGCGATGCTCAACAAAGGCGTAGCTGACAATGGCGTTGCCGTAGATCTGCGCCTGATGCACTACCCGCGACTGGCTGACCGTGGCCTCGCCAAAAATACGCAGGATCTGCTCATTGTCCGGGGTTAACCCTTTAGCGGCGATCACCATGCTGTTGTGCAGGACGCGGGCATTACCAAAGAGATGGCATTCGCCGCGCACCACCGAAGACTGAACGGTGACGTTGTCACTTAAGCGCGCGCCGTGGCCGATCTCGGCTCCGTCAACCCATGCGTTATCGCCGACAGACGCCTGATGACTAATTACGCATGGCCGGGTAAGGCGCGCGTTACCGCTCACCTGTGCCCCGGCAAAGACCACGCTGTTCTCGTCGTAGATCCAGCAGTCATCCTCCTGCGAGAGCGCCGATTGGTCATCGATCCAGCCCCCCCGGGTGCCGCTTTTCACATCGCTGAAATCACGCGCGGCGATAATCTGGCGTACTTTTACCGCTGTTTTGGTCTCGCCATCCTGCCAGTGGTGCAGACGGCTCTCTTCGCTGAGTTGATATTTATTCATCACTGTGTCCGCAGTTGTCCTCTTTACTAACCGTAGCAAACTTTGGCTTGATCGAAAGAGTGGCATCGGCAAATGAAACTCCTTAAACTAGCATTTCAAATATAATTTATAGCTTAAAAAAAAATGTACAAGACTAAACCCGCTGAACGCGTTCTTAATTTGCCCGCTGGCTACTACGGTATGGTGCTGGGTACGATTGGTATGGGCTTCGCCTGGCGCTATGCCAGCATCATCTGGCCGGTGCCGCACTGGCCGGGGGAGATGCTGGTGTTGCTGGCGATGACGATCTGGCTGCTGTTAACCGTGGCGTTTATCACCCGCGCGGTGCGGTTTCCCGGCAGCGTCCTGGCGGAGATGCGTCATCCGGTAATGAGCAGCTTTGTGAGTCTGTTCCCGGCCACCACCATGCTGGTGGCGATTGGCTTTGTGCCATGGTATCGCCCGCTGGCGCTGGCCCTGTTCAGCGTGGGCGTGGTGGTGCAGTTGAGCTATGCGGCGTGGCAATCCGCCGGGCTGTGGCGCGGCAAACATCCTGAGGAGGCAACCACCCCGGGGCTCTACCTGCCTACGGTGGCCAACAACTTTATCAGCGCGATGGCCTGCGGCGCACTCGGGTTTCACGATGCCGGGCTGGTGTTTCTCGGTGCGGGGGTCTTCTCCTGGCTGAGCCTGGAACCAGTCATCCTGCAACGGCTGCGCAGCGCGGGTGAACTGCCTGCGCCAATGCGCTCATCTCTCGGTATTCAGCTGGCCCCTGCGCTGGTGGCCTGTAGCGCGTGGCTCAGCGTCAACGGCGGCGAGGCGGATACCTTTGCCAAAATGCTGTTCGGCTACGGTCTGTTGCAATTACTCTTTACCCTGCGCCTGATGCCCTGGTATCTGTCGCAGCCCTTTAATGCTTCATTCTGGAGCTTTTCTTTCGGCGTCTCGGCGTTGGCCACCACCGGCTTGCATCTGGGGCAGAGTAGCCCGTCCGGTTTCTTTCACGCCATCGCCATTCCGCTCTTTATTTTTACCAATGCCATCATTGCGCTATTACTGGTGCGTACGTTTATCCTGTTGATGCAGGGGAAACTGTTGGTTCGTGCAGACAAAGCAACGCTTATGCAAGCTGAGGAAAAAGAATGACTGTGTTTGATGAGAACTACTTTACCGAAAAATATGGCCTGACCCGTACCCACTCCGAAGTGCTCTACAGCGCCGGGATTGTTAAGCCGGGCAAGACGCTGGATCTCGGCTGCGGCAACGGGCGAAACAGCCTCTACCTTGCGGCGAACGGCTTTGACGTCACCGCGTGGGATAAAAATCCGATGGGCATCGAGAATATCGAGAGCATCAAGGCGAAAGAGGGGATCACTAACCTGCAGACGGCGGTTCAGGATCTCAACACCCTGCGCTTTGACGGCGAATACGATTTTATTCTCTCCACCGTAGTGATGATGTTCCTGCAGGCGGAAACCATCCCCAATCTTATCGACAACATGCAGCGCTGCACGAAACCCGGCGGCTATAACCTGATTGTGGCCGCAATGGATACTGATGATTATCCGTGTAATGTCGGCTTCCCGTTCGCGTTTAAAACCGGCGAGTTAAGCGACTACTATGCGGGCTGGGAACTGCTGAAATATAACGAGGAGGTGGGCGAGCTGCACCGCACCGACGCCCAGGGGAACCGCATTAAGCTGCGTTTTGCCACGATGCTGGCGCGTAAACCGGATTAAGAAACCTTCGTGTTAATTTCTTACCTTTTCAGATAGAAGAGGTAAGAAATTTTAATTAAATAATGCCCTCATCCTGCCGATAACCCCCTGAGAATCCCAAGCCTTACCTCGTCTTTATTTCCGCCCCTTTCTGAACGGTGACGCCATCTGTCAGTGAAAGTGCATATAGTGGGGATAAAATACCAAAACACGCTTCAGGAAGGTATGTTATGCCGATTAATATCAATCTTTTAAAGAATTTACGTCAAGCTTTGCTTAGCGCATTAACTCTCTCCATCGAGCATGATGAGGAGTATGACCAAATTGAAAAGATTACCGATGTTTTACGTCAGGTTGAATTAACCACCTTATTACATGAACAAGATGTCTATGCGATCGCAGGCATGCAGGGTGCAGGTAAAACCACGTTAGCAAAAGAAATTCTGGGTATTGACGACGACTGGCTTGATGCGAATCCTGGGCGCGGCGAGCAGATGCCTCTTTTTATTGAACAAGTTGATGATAGTAGCGGACATTATCCTGAAATCAGGTATATCTGTCTGAACATGGATACCAAAACGATTGAAGAACGGGACGGCAACGGTAGTGAGGAACTGAAAAGTCTCCTGCGTGACTGGAACAGTATTCGTCGATATGAGCAGAATGGTTATAAGCTGCTTTACCCTATACTTCGTATCAGCAAACAGCACTCTTTTATAAATGAACAGATAACCTGGGCGCTGCTACCTGGCTATGAGCTGACGACCAGTAAAAACCACCGCTGGCAGGAGATGATGCGTCATGTCCTGGTCAATGCCAGAGGCGTGATATTCGTGACCGATCAAAGTCTACTGGCGAACGATAGCAAATCGGGCGTGCTCGAAGATTTACAGGAAAATTTTAGCGAACGAGGGCCGGTTGTTGTCGTCACCAAAACAGAGATGCTGAACGAAGAAGAGATAAAAGAGCTTAAAAATAGCGCCACTGCCCGTTTTTTCCCAAAGACCTCAATGACAGCTGAGAGCGTAGTTGCAACAGGGCTGGGTAATCGCGAGGCCTGGATTAAAGATCTTGAAATTACCGTCAGTAAACATCTTACCAGCAGCGCAGCAAGTGATGCGATGGCGCTGGATAAGATCATGGGGCTTATACGTGAAGACGTCACGGACATCATTACCGGCTTGAGAATGCTGGCTGATACCCAGCAGGACGAACAAACATTTATTGATGAACTACTGGAAAAATTCGACAAATCTACCGCTTCCTATGAGCATGCGCTACGTAGGGCGTTAAAAGTACATACGAAAAAGCACTATGATAATGCTCTTAAAAAATGCGAAGAGAATTATCGCGAAGAGGAAGAGGGGTGGAAAAATAATGTTGAGCAATTGGGTCAGCGCATATTGCTACGCGGCATTGACATAGACAGAAAACGCCGTAACCGTGTACTGGATGCTTGGAATAACTGTTACGAACAGAAAGAGATTTACGATCATAATTTCAATGCATTAACAGAAGTGAACACCCAAAAATTGCGTTCGAAAGGGTTATTGCCCAAAGAAACGCCAGCGCTGGCTATTGAGACAGTGGCAGGAAAGATGGGCTATCAATGTCAAGGCGATGAAAATCCACCTTTTGACACCGATGAAGCTAAAGAATTGATGAAAGACATCTCATGTTTGTTGTACAAACCAGCAAGCATGGATGCCATCCCCGATTTTAAAGCGCTGACAACCGTCTTGGAGATCCTACCTGCGCTGGTACTGGAACGCACTCGCTTTACGCTGGTTACACGGCACGACACTCTCTGTTCAACGCAACTTGCCGAGGAGATCCAGCCGAAACAGATCTTCGACACACTTTTCTCCAGCAGCGAACAGTACCACCCTATTAAAACAGCCATGGTTGCGTTACTGGGCGCCGATGCATCGGATGGGACACTAGATGGCAAACACACTTCTGATAGCGGCGGTGGCTTAACGCCACTGGCTCTTGTGGGTAAAGCGGCGCTGGTTGCCAGTCTCGCCTACGGCCTTTATCAACTTACCGGTATTATCCGCGACAGTGATAAAGCTCAAATTTACTACATTCGTCGATTGATGGATGAACTAGCTTTATATAACGAACAGGCAATTATCGATAACTTCCAGATGTTAATGGAGTATCTGCGTCTGCATATTGAGAACAACCTGAAGCAAATTTACGGAGCCAAGGATACTCTTTCCAGCCGTAGTGGTCTGCTGCTTGCCGTTAAGCGCCTGAGTGCTGTTCAAAAGGAAGCGAAGCTGTATGAAAGTCACTTCAGACAAATCCTGGCCTGACTTTATTCAGGATCGATATCGCTGGGCGGAGCAGAGTTATGCGTCCTTTCTGAAGAAGTTCGACGCACAAAGACTGATTCAGACGACAGATAACGCTTCAGGTTCGGTGTCGGTAATTGTTTACGGCCCATCGCAGGTAGGCAAAACGTCACTGATTCTGACATTACTGGGTATTCGCGATGCCTGCTTTAACGAGGTAAATACATTGCTCAGAGGAGGGCAGCAGCTCGGCACTATGTCTACTGCCCGTACCTATCGCTATCGGATGGCGAAAGATGATAGTTGGTATTTTAGCCATCACGACGATGGAAAAACTGCTTTTAATGATGAGCAGGCGGTAACGATCTTTGCCGCCTTTCGTCAGGAAGTTGAGGATGGAAGCCGCGTATATGACAGCGTGGATGTGTTAATGCCGCGTCGATTTTTTGACACAGAACGGCAAAATGGAACGCAACTGCTGATTCGCGATCTTCCCGGCACGCATTCCACCAATGAGAATGAACGTTATTATGTGAACGTACTTGCCAGCCGCTATCTGACCTCGGCTGACGTCATATTGCTAACCGGCAAAGTTGACGGATTATCCTTTCTTAAGCCAGAGGCTCTGGAGAACAACCTGTTAGCAGACTGGCACTGGCAGCGACACCGTTACAAAATCGTGCTTACTCGCGCCTATTCTGACGGCACGTTGCAGCGGCTGATTAAAACGTCAGAGGTAAATAAAGCAGCATTACAGCGTTTTTTACTTCAGCAGATCAATACGCTGGAATTGAGATTGCCGGAGAGCATAAGCGAGCTTATTTATCCCGTTGAGTGCGGTCATACCTGGCTCGCGATCAACGCAGGCGAAGACGATTATGCCAGACGTTGCCAGATGATACGTAGCGAAGTCCTGACAGATTTACTTGCCTCGTTGAAGCAGGCAGCCAACCCGCTAGCGCGTTTGCGCACGGGATATGCATTGCCAAAGATCATCGAACAGCAGATGAACATGGAGCAGGACCTTTTTGACACCGAATTGTCTTACCTGCAAAGGCAACATTCAAAACTGGGTCTGGCAGTAAAAAAATACATAGAACGAATTATTAATAATAATCGTAAAACGCAGCGTATTTATACTGCGCTGTCCGGGCTGGAACATGCTGTCGAACCTGATGTAGCGGTTCTCCCTCACCTCGATCTCGCTTTCGCTAAAAAAAGCGGAAATCCGCTGAATGAACTGAAAAATTGCATCTATGACTCACAACGGAAATTGTCTGATTACTGGAATAAATGCCTTCTTGACCATCAACTTCCGGTAGAAAATCTGCCAGAGCTGATAAATCTGGATACAGAGCGCGAGAGGCTTAAAAAGTACTGGTTTGACAGATATGTTTTTTCAAAAAATCTTCAGCAAGACTTGAATAAAGTCAATCTGGCCTCAAGGCAGGATGCAAACCGGCTCGCAGCTTTCATTTCCCTACGCCTCAGGCAAAAACGTAAGGATGAAGTATCCGTTCTTAAACAACATGTGCGCCGCAGTGTTTGGAAAGCCGCAAGGCTGAAACGTATCCTCAAACATCTATGTCAAAAAAAAGGCGCGGTGGGAGAGAGAATAAACCGGCTCCAGGAGGATCACCGGAAGGCGGTTAATCTCTATGCCCAGCGGCATCATGAGAGTCGTAATTTCCTCAACGTAATATTGGCTGCCAAAAGCCAGCGGGCACAGGAAATTGAAAACCATGTTCGCGATCCGGCGATTACAGCCAGCGAGCGCCTCGCGTGGCTACTGATGTATAAGGTACTGAATAACGATTTTGCCTTTGTTAAATCTTTAAAGGAAGAGAACGTTCACCTTGAAAAACTGTAATGTTGAGCTGGAAACAATAAACGAAGATAGGCTGCTAGATCAGCTTGTTCAAGATCTGTTTTTAAACGCCTTGCGCCTTGAACTTAATAAACAAAACGCATGCATTGAACATAACAGCGAGTCGCTCTTCAGTCTCGACAAGACCTTCATTAAAAACAACGCGAAAATTGTCTCTTCCATCGAGACAGTTACGGATAAGCTTAGTACGCAAGCCTACGAATTGGAGCTTATAAAAGAGGATACCGAATCACAGCATCAGGCTGTACTGGAGAGCATCCATAAAAGCCGGAACGGGTCGGAAGGGCGGCACGATATATTGCAAAGGCTGCTGGTTGAAAACCAGCGTCAGAATGTAGAGGCGCAGCAGGCTCATGCGCAGGAACTTTCGGATATGCGCAACATGTTATTGGCGCAAAACGAAGCGCTGAAATATCAACTGGCTGCAGAAATACAAAAAAACCGCCGCCTTTGCTTATGGGGCTTGGGTTTTGCGCTCCTTAATGTCGCGTTGTTGGCAGGAGGGGGCATTTTGTGGAAGGTCATTGTTTGATAATATTTTCTCCGCTTAAGAGGGAAGCAATAGGCTAAAGTAACGGGAGACACCTCGGTCTCCCGTTGCGTTTAATCTCGTATTAACGCGCCGCCAGCAGACAGAGCTGCAACGCCGTGTTGTACGACGCCTCGAACGATTTCAACGGTAAAAACTCAAACTTCGAGTGGAAGTTATGGGCGCCGGTGAAGAAGTTTGGCGTCAACAGCCCCTTCGCCGAGAGCGCTGCACCGTCGGTGCCGCCGCGCATTGGGGTCGGTTTTGGCGTGATGCCTAAACTTTCCATCGCCTCGAACATCAGGTCGATTGCCCGGCGATCGTCTCCTACCGCATTGCTGATGTTGCTGTAGGTATCTTCGATATGCCAGCTTACCTGCGCGGTGGGGTGTTGAGCCGCAATCTTCTCCGCCACTTCGCCAATTTGCGCCTTACGGGCGGCAAAACTCTCACGGTCGAAATCACGAATGCTCGCCTTCAGCAGCGCCTCGTTCTGTCCGGCCTGAATGCCGTTAAACCAGATATAACCTTCCCGGCCCTCGGTATGCTCCGGCGTTTGCAGGCGATCGAAATGGTTGATGTAGTCGGTTGCCATCAGCAGCGGGTTCACCAGCACGCCCTTCGCCGACATGGGGTGCGCCGTCACGCCGGTAAAGCGAATCTCCGCTGCCGCCGCGTTGAAGTTCTCGTAAACAATCTCCCCTAGCTCGCAGCAGTCGATGGTCCAGGCGAAATCGACATCAAAACGGGCCAGATCCAGCGCTTTCGCCCCGCACAGGCCAATCTCTTCGTCCGGCACAAAGGCCACCACGATATCGCCATGCTTATGCTCAGCGGTAAGGTTTTCCAGCAGCGTCATCACCACCGTCACCGCCGATTTGTTGTCGGCGCCCAGTACGCTGGTGCCGTCGCTGAAAATGATCTCTTCATTGGGGTAAGCGAGGATTTCAGGATGTTCGCTGACCCGCAGCCAGATATCTTTTTCTGCATTCAGGCAGAGATCATCTCCGGTAAAGGTGAGGATCTGTGGATGAATATCCGGTGACAAACCGACGTCCACGGTATCGATATGGGTGATAAAACCGATTCGCGGCGCGCCGGGTACATTGCCCTTTTTTACCGCGGTGACGGTGGCAAATTCGTCGATCACGATCTCCGACAAACCCAGCGTTTGCAGCTCTGCGGCCAGCATCCGTGCCATCTCATGCTGGCCGGGTGTGGAGGGCAGGGTTTTCACCTTTGGGTCGCTCTGGCTGGTGACAGCCAGGTAGCGAAAGAAGCGTTGGGTTAATTGTCTGGCGAGCGCAGAAGCCATGGTGGATCCTTCTTTATTTGAGTTATCAGGTGTTTGCGAAATCACTTTAATGATATTTATGGTTTGGCACGACAAAAAATTCATTAGCCGTCAAATTAAAAGACAGGAAAACGCGATGAAAAGCAACCTCACAAAACTGGCGCTAACCGTCGCCGCGCTGACGGTCAGTTCCACCGTTGCCGCTAAAACGCTGGTCTATTGTTCCGAAGGATCGCCTGAGAACTTTAACCCGCAACTCTATACCTCCGGCACCAGCGTGGATGCCAGCGCGGTGCCGGTCTATAACCGGCTGGTGGATTTTACGCCGGGCACTACCGATCTGGTGCCAAGCCTGGCCGAAAGCTGGGAAGTGAGCGAAGACGGCAAGGTCTACACCTTCCATCTGCGCAAGGGGGTGAAGTTCCAGAGCAACAAGCTGTTCACCCCAACGCGAGACTTTAACGCCGATGATGTGATCTTCTCGTTTATGCGACAGAAAGATCCGAAGCATCCTTATCACAACGTCTCTAACGGTAACTATTCGAATTTCGAAAGCCTGGAGTTTGGCAAGCTGATTACCGCCATTGATAAAGTGGACGATCACACGGTGCGCTTTACCCTGGCGCATCCGGAAGCGCCGTTTGTCGCGGACTTAGCGTGGTACTTCGCCTCGATCCTCTCCGCCGAGTATGCGGATGCGATGATGAAAGCCGGCACGCCAGAGAAGGTGGATATGGAGCCGATTGGCACCGGGCCGTTTAAGCTGGCGAAATACCAGAAAGACTCGCGCATTCTGTTCACCGCCTTCCCGGAGTACTGGCAGGGTAAAGCAAAACTGGATCGTCTGGTGTTCACTATCGTCCCGGACGCTTCGGTGCGTTTCGCCAAGCTGGAGAAAAACGAGTGTCAGGTGATGCCGTTCCCGAACCCCGCCGACCTGCCGCGGATGAAGGCCAACAAAGATCTTAACCTGATGAGCAAGGCCGGGCTGAATACCGGCTTCCTGTCGTTTAACACCCAGAAACCGCCGCTGGATAATGTCAAAGTGCGCCAGGCGCTGGCGATGGCGATTAACAAACCGGCTATTATCGAGGCCGTCTTCCAGGGGACCGGAACGGCGGCTAAAAACCTGCTGCCGCCGGGCGTCTGGAGCGCGGACAGCGAGTTGAAGGACTACGATTACGATCCTGAAAAGGCCAAAGCCCTGCTGAAAGAGGCCGGCTTTGCCAACGGGATGACCATTGACCTGTGGGCGATGCCGGTGCAGCGTCCGTACAACCCCAATGCCAAACGGATGGCCGAGATGATTCAGGCCGACTGGGCAAAAGTTGGTGTGCAGACCAAAGTCGTCACCTACGAGTGGGGGGAATACCTCAAGCGGGTGAAGGGGGGCGAGCATCAGGCGGCCCTGATGGGCTGGACCACGGCCACGGGCGACCCGGATAACTTCTTTGGTCCGCTCTTTACCTGTACCTCGGCCAACGGCGGTTCTAATTCCGCGAAATGGTGCTATCCACCATTTGATAAAATTATTGCTGAAGCTAAATCTATTAACGATCACGATAAACGGGTGGCGTTATATAAACAGGCGCAACAAATGATGCACGATCAAATGCCTGCGGTAATGATTGCGCACTCCACTATTTTCGAACCCGTCCGTAAAGAGGTGACTGGCTATGAAATAGACCCGTTCGGTAAACATTTATTCTGGCAAGTGGATATTAAATAATCATTTAATGCTGCCCGTTATCGTTACGGGCACTCTTTTTTCAATTTGTGCTGTTTTCCTCATTTTTTGTCACTTTTTTTCCGGCTAACTTTTGCTATAACTTCAATTGCATATTTGCACTTCACAGGGATACACCCATTATGCGTACTACTACTTTATTTAAAGTTGCCGCGCTCTCCGGCCTGTTGCTTCTCGCTGGCTGTGCGTCAAAAGTGGCGGAGCCTGATCAATATTCAGGTTTTTTAAAAGACTACTCAGGGCTTAAAGAAACGACTTCCGCATCGGGCAAACCAACGCTGCGCTGGGTCGATCCGTCTTATGACGAATCGAAATATGACAGCATTATCTGGAACAATATTACCTACTATCCGGAGCCAAGACCGACCACCCAAATCGGTAAGCGCACCCTGGATGAATTGTTAGCTTATACCAACACCAAAATGAAGACCGCTATCGGCCAGCGCAAACCTGTTGTTGCGTCGCCTGGTAAGCACAGCCTGATTTTCCGCGGTGCCATCACGGGCGTCAGCTCGCAGAAAGAAGGTCTGCAGTTCTATGAAGTGGTTCCTGTTGCGCTGGTCGTGGCAGGTACGCAGATGGCAACCGGCCACCGAACCATGGATACCCATCTCTACTTTGAAGGCGAGCTGATTGACGCCCAGACCAACAAGCCGGTGATTAAAGTGGTGCGTAAAGGGGAAGGTAAAGAGCTGAGCAACGAAAGTACGCCAATGACCTTCGCAACCCTGAAGCAGGTTGTGGATGACATGGCGACCGATGCCACCATGTTTGATGTGCATAAAACCCAATAATATCAGGCCGGCCTGCCGCGAGCAGGCCGGTTTTGTTACGCCGTTCGTAGCCGTCGGAACCAGCTCTCCGGGCGGGCAAACATCACCAGATTCCCCGTTAAGATCAGCAGCAGCCCCGCAATCCCGTTGCTGTGCCAGACATAGCCTTCATACACCGTAGAAAATGAGAGCGCCACCAGCGGAAACAGCAGGGTGCTGTAAGCCGCCTTTCCTGCGCCAATTCTTCCTACCAGCGTGAAGTAGGCGCCAAAGGCAATCACCGAGCCAAAGAGCGCCAGATAGAGCAGCGCACCCATGTAGCTTACCGACCAGACCGGCGTAAAGTCATCCCCGCGGATCAGCGCAATCGCCCCCATCACCAGCGTACCGTACAGCATCGCCCAGGCGTTGGTGGTCATGGTCTCCAGACCGTTGCGCTGGTGGCGCAGGCTGATCATATTGCCCAGCGAAAAACCGTAGGTGCCCAGCGCCGAGAGGGCAATGCCAAACAGCAGACCGGCACTCCAGCCACTGGCCAGCAGGTCGTTCCAGAAGAGTGTGATGATGCCGAGCAGCCCCAGCGCCGCCGCCAGATAAAAACGCGCGGGCGGGCGTTGCCCAAAAAAGAGAAAGCTGTTCAGGGCGTTATAGAGCACCGCCATGGAGAAAATCACCGACTCCAGCCCGGTATTGATATACGCCGCCGCGGTGTAAAAACACCAGAAATTAAAGCAAAAGACGCAGCATCCCTGCAGGCCGCAAAACAGATGGTCGCGCAAGGCCAGCGGACGCAGGCGGCGCAGAATCAGCAGCACCGCCATGATGGTGGCGGTGGCGACGGCAAAGCGCCAGAAAATAGAGACCGGCGCGGGGACCGGCCCCTGTTGTAGATAGATGGCAATCCAGGTGGTTCCCCAGATAATGACGACCAGAGCGTACAAAAATGCGTTCATCCTATTTCTCTTTTCAGCAAAGTCTGGGGTCAGTATGGCGGCAGGGAAACGGGTCTTCTTTCACAGGCTTGCGGTGGACTTGCATAATCTTGCGCTTTTTTCCTGACCCGCGCGGAAGAGGACTGGCACTGAGGCGAAGAACTTTTTAGACTTGTTAACTCTTATTAACAACCGGGTGAGTGGTTATGGCTGAGACCTACGGTGCCTTTGAAAATCTGCGCAAACATAAAGCGGTATTGCATAATGCCGTGGCGCTGAATTCAGGGATCCAGCTGGCGGCCTGGTCGAATAAGCGCGACACCATCACCCAGTATTGCGATCACCATACGCTCAGTCTCTATATCGCCGACGGCTACGAGAGCTATCACAAAACCACCGCCGGCTGGAAAAATGGCGGCGGTCCGGACCGTTTCTGCCTGATGCCCAAAGAGAGCGAGTCCACCTGGGATATTCGCGACGATCTGTCGTTTGTGCATCTCTACTGTACCGATGACCACCTGCGTAACGTCGGGGAGCAGGTGTGGGACAAAAGCCCCTACAGCTTTACCCTGGACGAAAATCTGTTTGGTGACGATGCCAGCATCACCGCCCTGTATCGCCATTTTATCCTTGGCTGCGACTGGCAGCAGTCTGCCAACCAGCTCACGCTGAGTACCGCCTCCACACTGCTGCTGACCCATCTGGTGCAGCATTACAGTAACGTGCAGTGGGCGTTGCCAACGGTCACGGGCGGCCTGTCGCCGTTCGTCCTGCGTAATGTGCTGGCCTTTATCGAAGAGAATCTGGCCCAGCCGCTGACCCTGGCGGAACTGGCCGCCCAGGCCAGCTTAAGCGAGTTTCATTTTGCCCGCATGTTCCGTCAGTCGATGCAGATGGCGCCGCACCAGTATGTGATGCAGCGGCGGATGGAGAAGGCCAAAACCCTGGTGCGGACCACCCGCCAGCCGCTCACCGACATTGCGCTAGCCTGCGGATTCAGCTCCGCCAGCCATTTCAGCAACCGCTTTCGCGCCGCCACCGGGCTTACGCCGTCCCAGCTACGAGCGGCGAGTGCGTAGCAGCAGGGCGTAGCAGACGCCGCCCGCCACCAGCCCCCAGAACGCCGAGCCTATCCCCGCAAGGGTTGCGCCGCTGGCGGTCAGCAGAAAGGTCACGATGGCGGCATC
The DNA here is from genome assembly GCF_037150775.1 of Leclercia sp. M50. Classification (NCBI taxonomy): domain Bacteria; kingdom Pseudomonadati; phylum Pseudomonadota; class Gammaproteobacteria; order Enterobacterales; family Enterobacteriaceae; genus Leclercia; species Leclercia sp. M50. Next base: position 5,473 of record NZ_JBBCPK010000080.1, on the reverse strand, counting down.
GCGCTCGGCCTCATTATGCAGCGCCTGATGCAGACTGCCGCTGATGGTGCCCAGCAGCGCCAGACCTGCCAGCGTCTGGATCCAGCTTAGCGGCAGAGCCGCCATCAGTCCGCTAATTGAGCCGCCAAAAATGCCGGCCAGCAGGTAAAAGACTCCCGCCGCAGCCGCAGCCAGCCAGCGTTTACCGGCATCCGGGTGCGCATCCGGGCTCTGACAGATGGCGGCGGTGATCGCCGCAATGCAAATGGAGTAGACGCCAAACGGCGACAGCAGCAGCGCCAGCCCGCCGGTGACAATGATGAGCGGCGAGACGGCCACCGGATAGCCGGAGGCTTTCATCGTGGCGAACCCCGGCGCATTCTGTGACGCCATGGTGACTAAAAAGAAGGGCAGGCCGATGCTGATAAGCGTGGTGAGATTGAAGGTGGGGGCGATAAATTCCGGCATCACCAGCGCGAAAGTGAGCCTGTCCGTGACAACGTCACCTTTCAGCGCCGCGACTAATCCGCCCACCAGCAGGGTGGCGACGATGGCATAGCGTGGGGCGAAGGCTTTGGTCAGCAGCCAGGCCAGCAGCATACTGCCACATAACAGCAGATGCCCCTCCAGATTGCTGAAGGCCTGTAGCCCAAAGCGCAGCAGCACCCCGGCAAGCATCGCCGCCGCCAGTGAATGGGGGATGATCTTCATCAGTCGGGCAAACAGGCCGCTGACGCCACAGATAACGATCAAGGCATTGGCAAAAATAAAGATGCCGATGGTTTCTGAAAGCGTTACCCCGTGCAGGCTGGTCGCCAGCAGGGCGGCACCCGGAGTCGACCAGGCGGTGAGCACCGGCGCTTTATACCACCACGACAGCCCCAGCGTGCTGATCCCCATCCCCAGACCCAGGGCGGTCATCCAGCCTGCAATCTGCGGGGCCGTTGCGCCTGCCGCTGCCGACGCTTGCCAGATAATAGCGGCAGAGCTGGCGTAGCCCACCAGTACGGCAACGAAACCGGATAAGAGGGTTGGAAAGGTAAGCGAGGATGCGCGCATGAGAACTCCGTTGTGCGTTATAACAGCCGTGAATGTAGCACTGTGCGTTATAGCATACAAGTGGTACACTCGCGGCAAGAGGAGGGGCTATGGACATTACGCAACATCTTGCAATTACGCTGAAAACGCTGCGCCAGGCGCGCGGCTGGAGCCTGTCGAAGCTGGCTGAAGAGACCGGGGTGTCAAAAGCAATGCTCGGCCAGGTCGAGCGGAACGAATCCAGCCCGACGGTCTCGACGCTGTGGAAAATCGCTACCGGACTCAACGTGCCGTTCTCCACCTTTATCACCCCCGAAGCGGAAAACCCGCCGGTATTCGATCCCCAGCAGCAGGCGATGGTGGTGAAACCGCTCTTTCCCTGGGATGAGGCGCTGAAATACGATCATTTCTCGATTACCCTCGCGCCGGGCGCCCTCAGTGAATCCACCCCGCACGAGGCCGGGGTTATTGAGCATGTGGTAGTAATAAGCGGTGAGCTGGAGATGCAGATCGACGGCGTCTGGCAGACGCTTTTGCCTGATACCGGCCTGCGTTTTGCCGGGGATAAACCGCACGCCTACCGCAACAGCAGCGGCCAGACGGTGCACTTTCACTCACTCATCCATTATCCCCGATAAAGACACGCAAAACTGTTTCACTGGCCCATACTTCTGACTACAATAGCCGCCATTTTGACCATAACGGATAACGACGAAGTATGCGCCTGCCATCCCATCATCTTGAACTTTTAAGCCCGGCTCGTGACGCCGCCATTGCCCGTGAAGCGATCCTTCACGGTGCCGATGCGGTCTATATCGGCGGCCCTGGTTTTGGCGCCCGCCATAATGCCAGCAACAGCCTGCGTGATATCGCCGACCTGGTGCCGTTCGCCCACCGTTTTGGGGCGAAAGTGTTCGTGACCCTGAACACCATTCTTCATGATGATGAACTGGAACCGGCGCAGCGTCTGATTACCGATCTGTATCAGACCGGCGTCGATGCGCTGATCGTCCAGGATATGGGTGTCCTTGAGATGGATATCCCGCCGATTGAGCTGCACGCCAGTACCCAGTGCGATATCCGCACCGTGGAAAAAGCGAAGTTCCTCTCGGATGCCGGTTTCACCCAGATCGTGCTGGCCCGTGAACTGAACCTCAACCAGATCCGCGATATCCACCAGGCGACCGATGCCACCATCGAGTTCTTTATCCACGGCGCACTGTGCGTGGCCTACTCCGGGCAGTGCAACATCTCCCACGCCCAGACCGGGCGCAGCGCCAACCGCGGCGACTGCTCCCAGGCGTGTCGTCTCCCCTATACCCTGAAAGACGATCAGGGCCGGGTGGTGGCTTTTGAAAAACACCTTCTGTCGATGAAAGACAACGACCAGACCGCTAACCTGGGCGCGCTGATCGACGCGGGCGTGCGCTCCTTCAAGATTGAAGGGCGTTACAAGGACATGAGCTATGTGAAGAACATCACCGCCCATTACCGCCAGATGCTCGATGCCATTATTGAAGATCGCGGCGATCTGGCCCGCAGCTCCGCCGGACGTACCGAGCACTTCTTTATTCCGTCTACCGACAAGACCTTCCATCGCGGCAGTACCGACTACTTTGTGAATGCGCGCAAAGGGGATATCGGCGCGTTCGACTCGCCGAAATTTATCGGCCTGCCGGTGGGTGAAGTGCTGAAGGTCTCCAGAGAGCATCTGGATGTGGAAGTGACCGAACCGCTGGCGAATGGCGATGGCCTGAACGTGATGATCAAACGTGAAGTGGTCGGTTTTCGCGCCAACACGGTGGAGAAAACCGGTGAAAATCGCTACCGCGTCTGGCCAAACGAAATGCCTGCCGACCTGCATAAAGTGCGGCCGCATACCCCTCTGAACCGTAACCTGGACCATAACTGGCAGCAGGCGCTGCTGAAAACCTCCAGCGAGCGCCGCGTTGCGGTGGACATCGAGCTGGGCGGCTGGGAAGAGCAGCTGATCCTGACCATGACCAGCGAAGACGGTACCAGCGTCACCCATACCCTGGACGGGCAGTTTGAGGTGGCGAACAACGCCGAAAAAGCGCTGAATAACCTGAAGGATGGCGTCGCTAAGTTGGGTCAGACTATCTATTACGCCCGGGATATTCAGGTCAACCTGCCTGGCGCGCTCTTTGTGCCGAACAGCCTGTTGAACCAGTTCCGTCGTGAAACGGCCGAGATGCTGGACGCCGCGCGCCTGGCCAACTACCCGCGTGGCAGCCGCAAAGCGGTCTCTGTACCGCCGCCGGTCTACCCGGAAACGCATCTCTCATTCCTGGCGAACGTCTACAACCACAAGGCGCGGGCGTTCTATCAGCGCTATGGCGTGGAACTCATTGATGCTGCGTATGAAGCCCACGAAGAGAAGGGCGACGTACCGGTGATGATCACCAAGCACTGCCTGCGCTTCGCCTTCAACCTCTGTCCAAAACAGGCCAAAGGCAATATCAAGAGCTGGAAGGCGACGCCGATGCAGCTGGTGAATGGTGATGAGGTGTTAACCCTGAAATTTGACTGCCGTCCATGCGAGATGCACGTCATCGGCAAGATGAAAAATCACATCCTTAAAATGCCTCAGCCGGGCAGCGTGGTGGCTTCCGTCAGCCCTGACGATCTGCTCAAAACGCTGCCGAAGCGTAAAGGCGCGTAATTAACGAAAATGTGTATCCGGTTTGCGCGACTTCTGCCAGTGGTGATGTTCGCGCAAGCCGTCTGCCGACTCTTCTGCCACCACCCGTAACTCATCGCTGTCCGTCTCGTGGCGCAGCTGCTGCTCGACGTTCTTCACCCAAAAAAATTCATGTCCTTTATGGCTGGCCATCAGTTGGCCGGAGAAAAGGGCGCAGGTGAGCATTATTGTTGATAACGTTTTTTTAAACATCTTGCCACCGGTTGATTACGTTTACGCAGTATGATGCCGATAGTTTCGTGAGGTTATTATTCGGGTTTTTAAAGGCGGGAAAGGATTTGTTGGGATTTGTAGGGATGGGGAAGGTGGGATATGCGGCGGTTGAGGGAGTTCTGTTCACCTTGCGTTCCTTGCTTCTCTGCAAACCACGTCACCCATGAACGTGTTAAGGGGGCTATCGCCGCCCCCTTAACAATCCCGGCTCCCGGCAAGAAAATCGCCGCTTCGCGGTGCCCTCAGCTTATTCCCTCCGGCTATCGGGTCGGGGGCGATCCTACATCCCTGTAGGTCGCCCCCTCTCGGCGCGTCCCTGCGCCTCGCCCCGGCCTGCGGTCAACGCCTCAGCGATTTTCAGCCGCACACGGGCGTCGCTGTGAGTCATTTATTCTCATCAAATTTCATTGTTGCTTTGATTTTTTGCGAGGCGGCTTCTGAGAATGGTTTTTGCTGGTTGTCGCTTTAATACCCTCTCGGTATCTTCCTGTTGCGCCTGCAAAATCAGGCGTCGGGATTGGAACCCTGCCTGACTTTATCGATGACATAAGAGGCCTTATGTCGTACGCTCTGCTGCACTTCAATGGTGGGCTGGCGGGGGCATCGTAAGATGCGCCGGTATCCGATAAAGCCGGTAGTTCCAACCTCGCTCAGTCCACCGCCATGAGATTGGAACCTCTGACGGTGGGTTTAAAACACTTTATCGGAGGCTGCCACTATGGCTACAACCCCAACCCAGACTCACCCATTATTTACCGTACCGTTCTCACATAACACCGATTTCACCGTACTGGCGAACCACTGCGAGCGTTTTGCTTATACCCTGCTGGAAACCGACGAACCCGCTGAAAAGCTGGCGCTGTGCGCCCGTCTTTGTGCCTGTCTCGCGCTGTTGCAACCCACGCTCAGCGAGCCCATCCCGGCGCACCTGGTGGAACATTTCACCCTTAACGATCTGCCTTCCCGTCTGCCCGCATTCGAGCCGGAAAGCGACCAGCTGGGCATCTATTGCCAGACCGTCACGCAGCTTTTAATCAGCAATGTCCTGCCGCCGGAGATGGCGCGCGTGATGGAAGGGCTGCTGTATGACCTGGTAAGTTTTTACGCCGACACGCTCAACGCCCCACGCTGGCTGCAAACGCCGGACGGGCGGGTGGCGTTTGATGCGTTAATCGATTGAGTTTGTAGGCCGGGCAAACGCAGTGCCGCCCGGCGCAACAATGCCGGGTGGCGGCTTCGCCTTACCCGGCCTACAAAACCAAAATAATAAAAACCAGCGATGAAGAAATAAAAAAAACAACGGGCTTACAGCGGCTCCCTGGTCCGGCTGAAAATCGCCGAAGCGTTGACCGCAGGCCGGGGCGAGGCGCAGGGATGAGCCGAGAGGGGGCGACCTACAGGGATGTAGGATCGCCCCCGACCCGATAGCCGGACGGAATAAGCTGAGGGCACCGCGAAGCGGCGATTTTCTTGCCGGGAGCCGGGATTGTTAAGGGGGCGGCGATAGCCCCCTTAACACGT
>NZ_JBBCPK010000079.1:0-21265 GCF_037150775.1 Leclercia sp. M50 | reverse complement strand
CGCCACCAAATCCTTGCAGACCGCCGAGGGGATCTTAAAAGCCTACCCGGATCTGGATGCGATCATCGCCCCGGATGCCAACGCCCTGCCGGCGGCAGCCCAGGCGGCGGAAAACCTGAAGCGGGAAGGGGTGGCGATAGTCGGCTTCAGCACGCCGAACGTTATGCGTCCGTATGTGGAGCGCGGCACAGTGAAAGCCTTCGGCCTGTGGGATGTGGTGCAGCAGGGCAAAATTGCGGTCAATGTCGCCGATCGTTTGTTGAAAAAAGGCGATCTTAACGTCGGCGACAGCGTGGAGATCAAAGATATCGGCGCCCTGAAGGTCGAGCCGAACAGCGTGCAGGGCTATCAGTATGAAGCGAAAGGCAACGGCATTGTGCTGCTGCCGGAGCGGGTGGTGTTTACCAAAGAGAACATCAACAACTACGACTTCTGACGGGAGAGAACATGGCTGATTTAGACGACATCAAAGAGGGCAAGAACTTTGGCATCGACCGGCCGCAGCAGAATGTGCCTTTTACCCTGAAGGGGTGTGGGGCGCTGGACTGGGGGATGCAGTCCCGCATGGCGCGCATTTTTAACCCCACCAGCAACCGCACGGTGATGCTGGCCTTCGATCATGGTTATTTCCAGGGGCCAACCACCGGGCTGGAGCGCATCGATCTCTCTATTGCGCCGCTGTTCGGCGAAACCGATGTGCTGATGTGTACCCGCGGCATTCTCAGAAGCACCGTGCCGCCCGCCACCAACAAGCCGGTGGTGCTGCGCGCCTCCGGGGGCAACTCGATGCTGGGTGAACTCTCCAATGAGTGTGTGGCGGTGGCGATGGAGGATGCGCTGCGCCTCAACGTCTGTGCGGTGGCGGCGCAGGTCTATATCGGCAGTGAGTATGAGCATCAGTCGATCAACAACATCATCAAGCTGGTGGATGCGGGCAACCGCTACGGTATGCCGACCCTGGCGGTGACCGGTGTGGGTAAGGAGATGGCCCGCGACGCGCGCTATTTCTCGCTGGCCAGCCGTATTGCCGCCGAGATGGGGGCGCAGTTCGTTAAAACCTATTTTGTGGAAGAGGGATTCGAGAAAGTGACCGCCAGTTGCCCGGTGCCGATTGTCATCGCCGGGGGTAAAAAGCTGCCGGAGCACGAGGCGCTGGAGATGTGCTTCCGCGCCATCGATCAGGGTGCGTCGGGTGTCGATATGGGACGCAATATCTTCCAGTCCAGCGCGCCGCTGGCGATGCTGAAGGCGGTGAAGAAGGTGGTGCACGAGAAGATGAGCGCCCGCGAGGCGTACCAGTTCTGGCAGGAGGAAAAACAAGGAGAAACACAATGAACGTGACCTTAGTGGAGATCAACATTAAGCCGGACAAGGTGGACGAGTTCCTGACGGTATTTCGCGCCAACCATGAAGGGGCGATCCAGGAGCCGGGCAACCTGCGGTTTGACGTTTTGCAGGATCCGCGGGTGAAAACCCGGTTCTTTATCTACGAAGCTTACAAGGATGAGGAGGCAGTGGCGGCGCATAAACAGACCCCGCACTATCTGGCGTGTGTGGAAAAGCTTGAGGATCTCATGTCGGAGCCGCGTAAAAAACGTTGTTTTGTCGGGTTGATGCCGGCGTAAAAATCGCCCGGTGGCGCGTTGCTTACCGGGCCTATGGGCTTGTGCGGTCTGTTGCCCGGTGGCGCGTTGCTTACCGGGCCTACAGGGATGGTGCGGTTTGTTGCCCGGAGGCGCGTTGCTTACCGGGCCTACGGGTTTGTGCGGTCTGTTGCCCGGTGGCGCGTTGCTTACCGGGCCTATGGGCTTGTGCGGTCTGTTGCCCGGTGGCGCGTTGCTTACCGGGCCTATGGGCTTGTGCGGTCTGTTGCCCGGTGGCGCGTTGCTTACCGGGCCTACAATGGTTCAAATGGTGCGGGTTTTGTAGGCCGGGCAAGCGTAGCGCCGCCCGGCGGTTTTTACGCTTCGGTCACACTCACCTGCATGGCCGCCAGCGCCTTGCGGGCCGCTTTCAGCACCAGCTCACACTGCTCTATGGTCAGCGTCAACGGCGGTTCAATGCGAATGGTCTTCGAGTTGTTGAGCGTGCCTGCTACCAGCACCCGCTGGCGGAACATCTCGCTGGCGAAGCTGTAGCCGGTTTCGTTATCGACAAACTCAATCGCCATCAGCATCCCTTTGCCGCGCGCCTCCTGGACCAGGTCCGGGTATTCACGCCCCAACTGACGGAAGCCATCCAGCAGCATGTCGCCTTTCTGCTCCGCCTGGGCGGGCAGGTTCTGCTCCAGCAGCACGTTGATGGTCGCCAGCGCCGCGGCACAGGCCAGCGGATTGCCGCCAAAGGTGGTGGTATGCAGGAAAGGATTGTCGAACAGCACCGAGAAGACCTCTTCGGTGGCGACGGTCGCGCCAATCGGCATCACGCCGCCGCCCAGCGCTTTCGCCAGGCACAGAATGTCCGGCTGCACGTTTTCATGCTCGCAGGCGAACATCTTGCCGGTGCGCCCCATGCCGGTCTGCACTTCATCCAGGATCAGCAGCGCGCCAAACTCATCGCAGAGCTTACGCACCGCGGGCAGGTAGCCCTGCGGAGGCAGGATCACGCCGCCTTCGCCCTGGATAGGCTCGAGGATCACCGCCGCCACCTCATCGCCGGTTTTATGGCATTCCGACAACATGGTGCGTATGGCGTTGATATCGCCGAACGGCACATGGCGGAAGCCCGGCAGCAACGGCATAAACGGCTTACGGAAGGTGGATTTCGCGGTGGCAGAGAGTGCCCCGAGCGACTTGCCGTGGAAGGCGCCGCTGGTGGCAATAAACGTGAATTTCCCGCGCGGCGACTGGTACGCTTTGGCGAGTTTGATCGCCGCTTCGACCGATTCCGTGCCGCTGTTACAGAAGAAGCTGTATTTCAGTTTCCCCGGCGTCAGTGCCGCCAGCGTTTTTGCCAGCATCGCCCGCAAGGGGTCAAGCAGTTCCTGGCTATGAAGGGGTTGTTTTGCAAGCTGATTTTGTACGGCGGAAACCACTACTGGATTACGGTGCCCCACGTTGAAAATACCAAATCCACCCAGGCAATCTATAAACTCCTGTCCCTGAGTGTCGACAAGCGTATTCAAACTTCCCGCCTGCCACTCTACGGCTCCGTAATCCCCGCCTGCCGTTACCGATTTCCTGTATTCGAGAAAACCTGGATTGACATGCTCTTTGAAGTAATCAATCACCTCGCGGTTAAGTTGTTTCATCTCCTCATGATCAAGCGTTCGCTTCTCAATGAGATTCAAGGCGTGCGCGGTACAGGCAAGGGCCGACGCGCTGGAAGGTAACCTGTTCAAAATGTGCTCCCGGGGATGGCGTATCACATGATACTGGATTAAGTATTGCAGGCTTTACGCCACATCCAGGGCCTTAACAAAAATCGGGATAAACGCCAGGTTAAAATAATGTTACACAATATTTAATCATGCAAAAGCGCAGCCTGGCCGCTGCGGCAGGGAATTTTCAGAAACAGAGACGCCCGCTAGCAGTGCATTTGCTCTGTTTTAGGGCGGTGAGAGAGCAGATACGGATCCTCCTTCAGGAGTAGTTTCGTATCGAAATCATTAGAAATCAATAGATTAAGAAAGCGTACAAAAAATGCGGTTTAGTGGCGTTTTGCGATCTCAGGCATGTTTAACAACTAAAGATATGTTCGTTACCGCCGTAAAATATTTACGCCACAAAAATAACATTCAAGTAACCTGCAAGGGATGCCTATGTCGCCTCAACCGTTTGTCACGCAGTGTGAATACCCGCTGCAAGATGACACCACCCTGATGTCCACCACCGATCTGCACAGCTACATTACGCAGGCCAACGACACGTTTGTGCAGGTAAGCGGGTATACGCTTGCCGAACTGTCAGGACAGCCGCACAACCAGGTCCGCCACCCGGATATGCCAAAAGCGGCCTTTGCCGATATGTGGTACACCCTGCAACAGGGCGAACCCTGGAGCGGAATTGTGAAAAACCGCCGCAAAAATGGCGATCACTACTGGGTGCGCGCGAATGCGGTGCCGATGGTGCGCAACGGCCAGACCACCGGGTATATGTCCATCCGCGTGAAGGCCACGCCGGAAGAGATCGCCGCTGTCGAGCCGCTCTATAAGGCGCTGAACGAAGGGCGCAGCAAAAAGCGCGTGCATAAAGGGCTGGTGGTTGCCAGAGGCTGGACCGGCAAACTCCCGTCGATGCCGCTGCGCTGGCGGGTCCGCGGCGTGATGACCGCGTTATTTGCCGTGCTGGCGGCCACCCTGTTTGCCACCGGTGCGGGATGGGCAGCGCTGGGCGCCAGCGCGCTGGTCATGCTGCTGGGTACGCTCTTGTTTGAGCAGCAGATCGTGCATCCGATCGAGAACGTGGCGCGTCAGGCGCTGAAGGTGGCGACGGGCGAGCGCAACAGCGTTGAGCATCTCAACCGCAGCGACGAGCTGGGGCTGACCCTGCGGGCGGTCGGTCAGCTCGGGCTGATGTGCCGCTGGCTGATCAATGATGTCTCCAGCCAGGTCGTCAACGTGCGTGACGGCAGCGAGCAGCTGGCGAGGGGCAACGACGACCTCAACGATCGCACCCACCAGACCGTCTCGAACGTAAAGCAGACCGTGGAGACCATGAACCAGCTGGCAATGACCGTACAGAACAACACCAGAACCGCCGTTGACGCCGATAAGCTCTCCATCGCCGCCAGCGACGCCGCCACCGAAGGCGGACACGCGATGCAAACCGTGGTCAAAACCATGGACGAGATTGCCGACAGCACCCAGCGTATCGGCTCTATCACTAAGCTGATCAATGACATTGCCTTCCAGACCAATATTCTGGCGCTGAATGCGGCGGTAGAAGCGGCCAGGGCAGGGGAGCAGGGCAAAGGCTTTGCGGTGGTAGCCGGAGAGGTGCGTCATCTTGCCAGCCGCAGCGCCACCGCCGCCAACGACATCCGCAAGCTGATCGACGCCAGCGCCAGTAAAGTGCTGTCGGGCTCGGAGCAGGTCAATGCCGCCGGGCGCACGATGGACGATATTGTTGAGAAAGTGCAGAACGTCACCCGGCTTATCGCGGAGATCAGCCACTCGACCTCCGAGCAGGCGTCCGGGCTGTCGGAGCTGACCCGCGCGGTAGCGGAACTGGATTCGATTACCCAGAAAAACGCCGCGCTGGTGGAAACCAGCGCCCAGGTGTCGGCGATGGTGAAACACCGGGCTAAACGTCTTGAGGATGCGGTTACCGTCCTTCACTGAGTCAGTAATGTTCTAAAAAAAGCCGTTTACGCTTCACAGCGTAAGCGGTTTTTTTTATGGGCGAATTGTCATTATTTTTATCATTTATTGTTACTTAAATATTAAATAATTAAAAAAATCGCCGCGGTTAATTCTCTCTGCCTGCGTCTGTTTTCCCTCTGGCGTTGTCAAAAAAACGGTTCCGGTGGTTGTATAACGATCGATGAGTTAAAATTAATAGTCTGCGCCTATCCATTGCGGTGATTATCAAATAAAAAAGCGATCAAAGTCATAAAGTTAGCGGTAGAGTTACCGATAACGCTGATCGTCTGAGAAATAATCACATCGATGGAGTAAATATGTTCTTACACGACGTTAAAATCGGCACGAAATTATTTCTGGCGTTTGGATTCTTTATTGTCCTGATGGGGATAAGTGCGAGTTTATCTCTGTTGAGCCTGAACCGGGCAAATAACGGGATGCAATCCATTATCACCAGCGATTATCCCACGACCGTAAAAGCCAACCAGTTAATCGAAAATTTTCAGGAATTTATTAGCACCCAACAGCTGATGCTGCTGGACGATCAGGGCACTTACACGGCGCAATCAGAGCAGCATCTGAAGGCGATCAGCGAGCGTATCACCCTGATCCTCGGGGAGCTGGACAAGGCCCTACAGGATAAACAATCCCAGCAGGTGCTGGCCGATATCCGCGGCGTTCGCCAGCAGTATCTTGACTCCCGCTATCGCATTTTGCAGGCGGTGCAGAACAACGATCGGGCGGGGGCGATTCAGGAGATGATGACCAACACCCTCAGCCTGCAGCAGGCTTATAAGGCGAAGGTGCAGGCGCTGATTGCGATCCAGAACACCCAGATGCAGCGCGCAGGTGAAGAGGTGGAGGGCGATTTTAAAAGCAACCGCCTGGTGCTGATCCTCATCACGCTCTTCAGCGTGGTGGTGGGCAGCCTGATGGGCTGGTTTATCGTGCGCTCCATTACCCGTCCGCTGGGCGAGGCGGTGGGCTTTGCCCAGTCCATTGCCGAGGGCGATCTCACCCGCAACATTGCCTCGCACGGGAAAGATGAAACCGGCCAGTTGCTCACGGCGCTGATGGAAATGAAAGCCCGTCTGCTGGAGATTGTGCAGCAGGTGCAGACCGGTTCGGAGAGCATCTCCAGCGCCGCGGCGCAGATTGTGGCGGGCAACCAGGATCTGGCGGCGCGTACCGAAGAGCAGGCCAGCTCCGTTGAACAAACGGCGGCGTCGATGGAGCAGATCACCGCGACGGTGAAAAATACCGCCTCGCATACCGGCGAGGCGACGAACCTCTCTGCGGACGCGGCCCGGGTGGTGAAACACAACGGCGAGATGATGCAGCAGGTCACCAGCAAAATGCGCCTGATTAACGAGACCTCCAACCGGATGTCCGACATCATCAACCTGATCGACTCCATCGCCTTCCAGACCAATATCCTGGCGCTGAACGCAGCGGTAGAAGCGGCGCGCGCGGGCGAGCATGGCCGCGGCTTTGCGGTGGTGGCCGGTGAAGTTCGCCAGCTGGCGCAGAAAAGCGCCACCTCGGCCAGCGAAATTCGTCAGCTGATTGAAAGCTCAACCAGCCAGACCCAGGACGGGATGGCGCTGGTGGAAAAAGCCAGCGGGCTGATTAATGGCATGGTGGGTAACGTGGAGGAGATGGATGTCATCCTGCGTGAGATCCGCCAGGCAAGCCATGAGCAGACGGAAGGCATCTCGCAGATCAACAGCGCCATTGGCCTGATTGACTCCACCACCCAACAGAACTCCGCCCTGGTGGAGGAGTCCGTTGCGGCGGCATCATCCCTTAACGAGCAGGCGATGAACCTGAAAGCGCTGGTGAAAGTGTTCCGCGTCGCTGCCGCTTAATCGAGCTGGGAGATCTCCAGCGCCGCGCGGTCGATCACGCCGATAATCTGTTTGATCTGCGCGTCGCTGGTCTCTCCCTGATTCACCTTCAGATCCAGCACCGCTTTAAAGTTATCCAGCGCCCGCTTCATCTGCGGGTTTTTGCGCAGCTCAAAGCCCACGCAACGCGCTTTGACGCGCGCCAGAATGTGCTCCAGATGGTCTATGTTTTCCTCCAGCCACTGCTGTCCGGCAACGGTGATCTCAATCTTTTTACGCCCGTTCTCCTCCTCTTTAAGCGTAATAAACTGCTGATCCTCCAGAAAATCGAGCGTCGGGTAGATGACGCCCGGGCTGGGGGTGTAGTTGCCCTGGGTCAGGGTCTCGATCGCCTTAATCAGCTCGTAACCGTGGCTGGCGTTGCGGGTCAGGATATCGAGGATCACCAGCCGTAATTCGCCGTGTCCAAAGAAGCGCTGGCGGCGGCCGCCGCCGTGATGGTGTTCGCCGCCGCGTCCGCGGTGAGGGTGATCGCGGTGGTCATGGTCGTGAGAGTGTCGCATCGTCTTTCTCCGTATTTTTGATATATCTAATTTATATCTAAATCTTAAAAACAAGCAACGTCGTCGCACGTAATTTATTTAAGTTACTAATATTTAAGGTTTTTAATGTGTGTGGTTGGCTTTGGGATTGCGAAATCTTTCTATATCAAAAAAATCTTGCAATTCTGCTTATTAGCAATCATTATCATTTAACTTTCATTTCCGATATATCGATTTCAATTTCACGAAGGCATATTATGACCACTACCCGCTACCCTCAACGTGTCCGCAACGACCTGCGCTTTCGCGAGCTGACTGTGCTCCGCGTGAAGCGCGTCAGTACCGGTTTTCAGCGCATCGTACTGGGCGGCGAAGCGCTGGAGGGCTTCAGCTCCCGCGGCTTCGACGACCACTGCAAACTCTTTTTCCCGGAACAGGGCACGACCTTTGTTCCTCCGGTCGTGACGGACGAGGGCGTGGAGTGGGGTGAGGGCGTCCGTCCGCAGGCGCGGGATTACACCCCGCTGTATGATGCGGCCCGTCACGAGCTGGTGCTCGATTTCTTTATCCACGACGGCGGCGTGGCAAGCCAGTGGGCGGTAGAGGCAACGCCGGGAGATACCCTCTCTATCGGCGGCCCGCGCGGTTCGCTGGTGGTGCCGGAAGATTACGCCTGGCAGCTGTACGTCTGCGATGAGTCGGGCATGCCCGCCCTGCGCCGTCGTCTGGAGACCCTGCGCGCGCTGCCGGTGCGCCCGGAAGTGCACGCCGTGGTGACCGTGAGCGATGCCGCCTGTCAGGACTATCTGGCGCACTTAAGCGAGTTCAACATCACCTGGGTGGTGGGGCATAACGAGCAGGCGGTGGCGGATCGTCTGGCGGCGCTCAGCGTGCCGGCAGACGATTACTTCATCTGGCTGACGGGGGAAGGGAAGGTGGTGAAAAACCTGAGCCGCCTGTTTGAAACCGACGCCATCGATCAGAAGCTGGTGCGTGCCAGCGCGTACTGGCACGCCAAATAGTCAGGCCACGTCGTCGAGCTGCGCTTCGCTGACCTGATGTTCCAGCGAGGCGCGTACCTCGTGCAGGGCTTTCTCCTGCTGGGCGAAGTAGGCTTCCATATTGCTCAGCGAGGAGACCAGCAGCCAGGACTCCTCTTTTTCCAGCTCCGCCAGCTCGCTCACCAGGGTGTCGATCTGTTCGCGAACCTGGGCCATTTTTTTGCGGATACGCGTCAGATCGTTCAGCCGGTCGCTGGCCATCAGCGGCTCCAGCCCCTGATGCAGGCGGGCCACCAGGGAGCGGATCGCCTTCACGTCGCCGCGCTGCTTCGCCTGGTTCAGCTGCACCATCATGGCGTTCGCCTCTTCTTTCAGCTCGTCCGCCACCAGATCCGGGTGACAGAGCTTGCTCGCCTGGCGCCAGAGCCGTTTTAACTCGTTCTGATCCTCTTCGGAGAGGTCTTTGCCTTTGCGCAGACGGATCTCCGCCTCATGCTGCTGCTCGCGGTATTTTTCGTACTCATCGTTGGCCTCGTCCCGCGCCTGGCGAGCGGGCTCCTCTTCCCGGGTCAACCCCGTTTCCAGCTCCTGGGCTTCGGCCAGCAGGTTGGCGATCAGGTTGCTTTGCTGCTGTAGTTGCTTGCGCGCCGTGGCGGCCTGCACCGAGTCGGCGGGCTGATCCCGCCAGTGCCGGGTCAGGGTCGTCAGCACCTCCACCGCCTGGGCGACATACTGCTGGCAGCGGCGGTAATCCGCTTCGCGACGGCGCGCCTCTGCCTGCTGGCGACGCAGATTCAGCTCCGCCAGGGTTTTGCGCAGGGCGAGGATCTGGCTCATCAGTGGGCCGAGGCGGGTGAGGTAGAGGTCGTTAAATTCATCCAGCTGCTGGACGCGGGCGTTACGGCGATCGATAAGATCGCGCAGGCGCTCTTCCAGCGCTTTCAGCTCCAGCTTGCTGGCGGCCAACTGCGGATCCCGCCATGGGGTAACGGCACGCTGGCTCTGTAGCCATTCGGTAATGGCCGCCATCGCCCCGGTGTAGTTTTTCTGCTCAAGCGCCACGACGATCGCCCGCAGCTCCTCGTCAAAGGCTTCGCTTTTTAACCGTGCCAGCTGACTCTCGATGATGTCGTCATCTTCCAGTTCGATAGCATTTTTAATGATTTCCAGCCGTTTGATCGGTGTGCTCATGATGCTTTTCGCTTTTGCGCTTAAGTATTTGAGTTAAGGATAGTTGTCAGGAAAACAACAGGGAATAATACACATGTCTGATGAATGGCGCGACGGGGGAATGCGTTAATCTTACCGTATCGGTCACGGTTCCGACCTGAGCGATGAAGCGAAGGTGGTGGCCCACGCCATTCTGGGCGGTGCCGTGGCGGCCATCCAGGGTAACAGTGCCGCGGCAGGTGCTGCGGGCGCGGTCACGGGCGAGCTTGCGGCGAAAGCGGTAGCGGGGTGGAGGGTTTTATCCTGACGTGACCGACCTGTCGAAGCTGAGCGAGGAGCAGAAGCAGACGGTCAGCGCCCTGGCGACGATTTCAGCGGGAATGGCCGGAGGGCTTGACGGGGACAGCACGGCGTCTGCGGCAGCGGGGGCGGGAGCAGGGAAGAATGCTGCTGAGAATAACCTGCTGAGCGGAACGGAAGACGGTCATACTGTATTCGTGCAGGAACGCGCTAAAAATGTCATGTCCTGCACAACGGATCCAGGTTCCGAAAGTTGCAAAAAGGGCTTGGCGATGCAGAATGCGCTGATGGTGGCGTTGCCAGCCGGTCTGGGTGGTGGAGTACTGGCGGCTGCGACACCTGAGATAGTCGCGGCAGCACAGGCCGCTATCCAGGCCTGTACCGGAAATGTGGTGCTGTGTCTGAATAATGCCGGTATCTAATTATCGGAAGCTATTGTACCGGGTGGCGTGGGTGCTGCCGGTGCGATAGGGATAGGGAAAACGACTGCAGAAGCCATTGCGGCGAAAGCTGAATCTGTGGCGGCTAATGCAGCCCACAACGCGGCAAACTATGCTGGGTTGAAGATGGATCTGAAAACAACTGAAGCAGCAAACGAACTTGTGGATAGTTTACGTAACACAGGGCAGTTGCCTCAGAACTATGTAAATAAAGCAGAGGCCATGGCTAATGGGTGGAAACCAGGGAAAGCATTAAATAATACAACTCCAAATGGACAGATAGGAGGGGATGTATTTGAGAACTCGACCAATTTACTTCCTTCTGCACCAGGACGTGTATGGCACGAAGCCGATGTCGGCTTGAGCAACACAATGTCACGCAGCAACCAAGCAGGTACAAGGCTTTTATATTCCGATGATGGTCTTCTCTACATCACCACAGATCATTATAGAACGGCGACTTCAATAGGTACGTGGAAATGACTGACAACGAAATTATATTGGATGGACAAAATATACATACGGAATCTGACTTTCACAGTCTTCTCGCTCAACTATTAGATTTTGGCCCATACTACGGGAAAAATCTGGATGCGTTATGGGATAGGTTAAGTACGGATGTGGAAAGACCTGTCAAAATAATATGGCTACATTCGGAATTATCGAGTCAACGTCTTGGTGTATGTTTTGACAAAATCATTCAAATCTTTGAGCGAACTAAGCAGCAGGATATTAAATTTTCTTGGGATGATAAATTTGATTATGTTCTGAAATAACGAAATTTCCGGCCTCAGCGCCGGGATCTTTTTACCTGTCAGCCCTTAACCGGTTCGATCACCAGTCTTCCCTGCTCAACGCTGATTATGACCGGCGTGTCGGTGCTGAATCCCGCTTCTGCCAGCCAGTTACCGTTCAGTCGCAGGCAGGGGCTGAATGAATACCAGATGGACATGCAGATACAGGCTTTTTAACAGCTTTGGTAAAAATGGAACGCGGGCATAAAACCGCGTATCGGGCGTGGGGGTCAGCATCGGCGGCGGCACCAGCGGCTACGGTATCGGCGTCTTTGCCAATGTGAATGCGGCGAAGGGCCATGAGAAGGGTAACGGTACTGCCTGGACGGAAACTACCCTCGACAGCGGCGGCACGGTCTCGATGACCAGCGGGCGCGATGCCATCCTCGACGGCGTGCAGGTGAGCGGGAACGCCATCGTGGCCGATATCGGACGCGACCTCCTGATGCGCAGCCAGCAGGACAGCAACGAGTATAAATCCAGGCAGAACAGCGCGACGCGGACAGCACAACCTGATGATAGTCAGCACCTATAAAAAAAACGGCACAGCATCTTTATTGTTAAATGAAAAAAAGCAAACCCCAAAATAATCTGAAAATGTTACCAACATAAGGTAATTAAATTGCCACCTGTCATAATAGATGCCCCAATAAAAAGATGCGTCAGGAGAATAACAGGAAGTAATCAATTTGGTATTCATGAAAAAACCAGTGACTCATTGTTTGATTTATAGAAAATGATTGTCAGTGAGAGGCGCTAATAATTTTTTTAATTAGCCTGTTTTATTATAAGGAAATTTGAATAGCATGATAACAAAAGGACTAATCAGTTCGCTCTGCCTGAGCGCGTTATTACTTTCAGGATGTGCAACGGAATCCTCCCGTTCCGTCGAAGTCGCGAAAGTCGCCACCTATAACACCGCCTGGCAGGGCCAGCGCAGCCTGATATCGGTCGGCAAGTTTGATAACCGCTCCAGCTATATGAATGGAATATTCTCCGACGGCGTCGACCATCTGGGGAACCAGTCCAGGACCATTTTGATCACCCACCTGCAGCAAACAGGCCGTTTCAACGTGCTGGATCGCGCGAACATGGAAGAGATTAAAACCGAGTCCGGCATCAGTGGTCAGCGCCAGCAGTTGAAAGGGGCAACTTATGTCATTACTGGTGACGTGACGGAGTTTGGCCGTAAGGAGACCGGCGACAGGGCGCTGTTTGGCATTCTGGGGCGTGGGAAATCGCAGGTGGCTTATGCAAAAGTGGCCCTGAATGTGATCAATGTCCGCACCTCTGAAGTGGTCTACTCCTCGCAGGGAGCAGGTGAATACGCGCTCTCTAATCGTGAAGTGCTCGGCTTTGGCGGCACCGCCAGTTACGACGCTACGCTCAACGGCAAAGTGCTGGATCTCGCCATTCGCGAAGCGGTTAATAATCTGGTTGCCGGGACGGAGAACGGTGGCTGGAACCCGTCAAATACACATTAAAAGGAATTGATGATGGCAACTATAAATAAGCTCGTTACTGGCGCAGCACTATTGCTCCTGGCAGGTTGTGCAACCAACACGCCGCAAAAGATCTATGCGTGGGGGGATTATCAGACATCGGTCTATGACTACTTCACCGGTAAAACCAGCCCGCAGGAACAAATCGCTTCCCTGCAGAAGCTGATCGACGCGTCACGGGCAAGCAGCAAGCCTGTTCCACCCGGCGTGCATGCCCAACTGGGAATGCTCTACAGCAATACGGGTAACAGAGAGCTGGCGATGGCCGAATTTAATGCCGAAAAAACGCAGTATCCGGAATCGGCTTCGTATATTCATTTCCTGACCACGAAAAAATAAAGGGACGTAACATGAAAGGAATCTCAGCCCTCCTTACCCTGGCACTGACGCTGATCGTTACGGGTTGCTCCACCAACAAGACGCCGCCCGCTGATTATTCTGCCTTTCGGGAAAGCAAACCACGCAGCATCCTGGTGTTGCCGCCAAAAAATACCTCTCCGGACGTGAACGCCAGTCACGGCTTTCTGAGCAGCGTCACTCTGCCGCTTGCCGAGTCCGGTTACTACGTGTTCCCGGTTGCGGTGGTGGAAGAGACGTTTAAACAAAACGGCGTAACCAATCCGGACGATATCAGCGCGATCCCGCTGAAAAAACTGCACGAGATCTTTGGTGCTGATGCGGTGATGTACATCACCCTCACCGATTACGGCACCTCATACCAGGTGATTAGCAGCGAGACGCGCGTGAGCGCAGCGGCGCGGTTAGTGGATTTACGCACCGGGAAAGAGCTGTGGAAAGGCATTGCCACGGCTTCAAGCAATGAGGGTCAGAGTAATTCTGGCGGTGGCTTGTTGGGTATGTTGATCAGCGCGGCGGTGACCCAGATTGCGCATTCGGCAACCGATAAAACGTACGATGTCGCTCAGGTGACCAGCGCCCGTCTGTTCAGCGCAGGGCCTGGCGGCTTGTTGTACGGGCCTCGCTCGCCGAAATACGGACAAACAGCCCTGTAATCTCCTTCAGTCCCGGCCCCTGCGCCGGGATTATTTATCTGCAACTTTCCCATTACCTGCCAGGCTGCCGTGCACCCGCCATACTCACCCCTGTATCCTGCTTTTCATAAACACCACTTATAGTTTCCTGTCGATATTAAGCTTTGCGTGCTATGTTTTTGCTGGATTAATCTTTCGCCTGGGTGATATAGAGCGATATTTTATCTGTATGTTGGGGGTTGCTGCTGGCAGAAAGTGGAGAAATTACGCGATCTGTCGATAAGCTTGTACATAGTATTAGCTCTACGTAATATGCATTAGAATATTTACTAAGCAAATATGACTACCCGTAAAGGGAATGCTTTATGGCGGTTGTTAATCACTGATCCCCTTTACACGTTCGTATTCCCACAAAAAGGTTGTCCCTGGCAAAGTCATGCAGGAAACAAATAATACTGACTTGTAAATCACGAGTAATGCCATGAAAAATTATGATGATTTGCAGCGTTTCAAGGATAAAACGCGCACCGGTGACATCAACTTCAAGGACTTGTCTGCGCAAAACAAGCAGGCTTCCAGTAGCGGCTGGGCGATCATCAACCAGCTGGCAGGTGTGAATAATGACGCGGCGCTGGCGAAAGCGGGCAGCGTCGCCGTACCGGTTCCCCAGGCAGTGCAACCCGGTGAGCTGGATGCTGCCTTTGCCAGTCTGACGAAGGCGCCTGCCGTTTCCTCGCCTTCGATCATGCAAAGCATGAATGTTGACCGCACCGAAAAAGAGGCGCCGATGCAGCCTGCGCCCTCGCTGTTCGAACAGCTTAAACCTGAGGTGGCAAGCCAGCCGCCGGTGAAAGAGGCCCCTGCGCCGCAACCTGAGTTCCGTGCTACGCCTGCGCCGGTAGTGCCCATTGCGCACGCTACCCCTGCGCCTAAACCTGCAGAGCCGGTGCGCTTTGAGCAGCTGTTCGCCACCAAAGCGTCTGAACGTGCCAGCCATTCGGTGAAAGATCTTCCGTTACAACCGCTCCTGGAGAGAATCGCTTCATGCCGTTAGTGTGTATTTGCTCGCCAAAAGGCGGAGTCGGGAAAACTACGGTCACGGCCAACCTCGCTTATGCTCTGGCACGTTCCGGCAGTAAAGTTCTGGCCATTGACTTCGACGTACAGAACGCGCTGCGTCTGCATTTTGGCGTGCCGTTGTCTGACGGACGCGGCTACGTTGCCCGCGCCAATGAATCCGCCGACTGGAGCCAGTCGGTACTGACGGCGGGCAACAATATGTTTGTCCTGCCCTACGGTGAAGTGACGGAAGAGCAGCGCCTGATCTTTGAACATAACCTCACCAGCGACAGCAATTTCCTGGCGCGTGGGTTAAGTTCTCTGCTGAACTATCCGGGGCTGGTTATTCTGGCCGACTTCCCGCCAGGGCCGAACCCGGCGCTGAAGGCGATCTCCCCGCTGGCCGATCTGCACCTGGTGACCCTGCTTGCCGACACCGCATCGCTGTCACTGCTGCCACACATTGAAAACCACCGGCTGACCGGCGGTGAACCGCCCAATAACAAGGCCGGATACTATTTCCTGGTGAACCAGAGTGACAACCGGCGCCATATCAGCCGTGACGTCACCGCCTTCTTACAGCAACGCCTCGGCGATCGCCTGCTTGGTGTGATCAACCGGGATGAAAGCGTGCCTGAGGCCAATGCCTCACAGCAATCGATACTGGATTTCAGCGCCACCTCGGCGGCGGCGTTCGATATCGAGCTGGTGAGTAAGCGTATCGCGGGCATTTTGGGTATCCAGGTGGGGGACGGCGCCGTACACGCCAACCTGAGAACCTCCAGTTTCTGACGACAATTTCCAGGGACGTCCTATGAAAAAGGCGCTGTTTTATCTACTGCTATTGGTCTTAGCACCTATCGCCGTGCTCATTATTATCACCCCAATGGATAGCCAGAAGCAGTATATCTTCGGCTTAATCAGCATTGGGGCGCTGCTGCTGCTCGGCTTTAGCAAACATCACCGCGTATCGGTAATCATGATGATCGTGGCGGTGTTAATGTCCACACGATATATCTGGTTCCGGGCCACGCAGACGCTGCACTTTAATTCCGAAATTGAGGCCATACTGGGGATCGGGTTATTTCTCGCCGAACTCTATATCTGGATAACCATTATTTTGAGTTATCTGCAAAACCTCTTTCCGTTACAGCGCAAGATTGTGCCGCTGCCGGATGATATGTCGCAGTGGCCAACGGTGGATATCTATATCCCGTCCTATAACGAAAGCCTGGACGTGGTGCGCGATACCGTGCTGGCGGCGCAGTGCCTGGATTATCCGGCGGATAAGCTGAAGATCTATCTGCTGGATGACGGCAAGCGCAGCGAGTTCGCGGTGTTTGCCGCCAACGTCGGGGTAGGGTACATCACGCGTAACGACAACTCCCACGCCAAAGCGGGCAACCTCAACCACGCGATGAAGCTCACCAAAGGCGAGTTGATCTGCGTCTTTGACTGTGACCACGTGGCGACGCGTATCTTCCTGCAGGCGACGGTTGGGGCCTTCCTGCAGGATCCGAAGCTGGCGCTGATGCAGACGCCGCACTACTTCTACTCGCCGGATCCGTTCGAGCGTAACCTCTCCGCAGGCCGCGATATTCCTAACGAGGGTCAGCTCTTCTATGGGCAGATCCAGCGCGGTAACGATAACTGGAACGCCACCTTCTTCTGCGGCTCCTGTGCGGTGATCCGTCGCAGCGCGCTGGAAGAGATTGGCGGCTTTGCGGTGGAAACCGTTACCGAAGACGCCCACACCGCGCTGAAGATGCAGCGCCTGGGCTGGAAATCGGCCTATCTGAATATTCCGCTGGCCGCAGGGCTGGCGACGGAGCGCCTGGTGGTGCACGTGATCCAGCGTACCCGCTGGGCGCGCGGCATGACGCAGATTTTGCGGGTCGATAACCCCCTGCTGGGCCGCGGCCTGAAGTGGCAGCAGCGTCTGTGCTATCTCAACGCCATGCTCTCGTTCCAGTTTGCGTTGCCGCGCGTGGCGTTCCTCACCGCGCCGCTGGCCTACCTGCTGTTTAACCTGAACATTATCCACTCCTCGGCGAGCCTGATTTTCGCCTATATGCTGCCGCACCTGTTCCTCTGCATCTATGTGAACTCGCGGGTCAACGGGCGTTTCCGCTACAGCTTCTGGGGGGAGATCTATGATCTGGTGCTGGCCTTCCATCTGGTGCTGCCGACGGTGATTACCCTGATCTTCCCGAAACGCGGGAAGTTCAACGTAACCGATAAAGGCGCGCTGCTGGACGTGGGCTATTTCGACTTCAGCATTGTCCGCCCACACCTGATTATTGCGGTGCTGCTGGCGGCAGGCGTTGTCGCCGGGATCACGCGCGCCGTCGCGCATGACTATTTCAACGTCGATCCGATGGTTATCGCCCTGAACGTCGGCTGGGGTATCTACAGCCTGATCTTCCTGCTGGCGGCCATTGCCGTGGCGCGGGAAACCCGCCAGACGCGTAAGACGATCCGTATCGATGCCAACGTGCCGGTGGTGATCCACTACGCCAGCGGCATCTCCTCGCGCAGCCATACTCTGGATCTCTCCATGGGCGGCTGCCGTATTGCGGTGGTGGACGACCGTCACCTGACCGATGAGATCGAAGAGATTGAGCTACAGCTGCAATCCGGGGCGATCAGTATTCCGGTGAGCGTCATTGCCCACGATGAGCAGTATATACGCCTGATGTTTGCCGAGATCCCGCTGGAGCGCCGCCGCGAGCTGGTGCGCGTGGTGCTGGCCCGCGCCGATGCGTGGATCAACCCGCCTAAGCCGCAGGACAATCCGTTCCGCTCGTTGTTTATCATTATTCGCAGCGTATTTGATCTGTTCTGGCTGACCTGGAAAGACCGTCGTAATAAGCGTCGTCAACGCCATGAGGATGCAGGGCGCAGGAATAACGCCACCGAGGATACCGCTGTATGAAAGGGATGACCCGCAAAGCGCTGCAGATGTTGTTTGTATTTGGCGTCCTGGCGCAGCCGGTGACGGCGGAAGAGCCGACCACCGTGGAATCGCTGCTGCCGGTGGATTTCCCGCCCGCGACGGACACAGCGCAGTCCACTGAGGATGCGGCGCCGGCTTCCCTGCCTGCACCCGATACGCTGCCCGCTTTCCAGACCCCGCCGGCGGCAGAGGCGGCTGCGGAACCGGCTGCCAGCCCGGCACCGGATGCCATGCCGGTGACGCCCGACGCCGTTCCTGCTTCTCCGGTGCCGATGGGGATCACCCCTGGCACCAGCAGCAGTATCACCGTTGCCCAGATGGGGCAGCCCAATGGCGTGGTGTTAAGCGGTGGGCAGCTACAGGGGGGAATCGATTTCACCCTCTCGGCGGACCAGGTGATCACCAATGCCCAGCTGGAGCTGAACCTGAAGGTCTCTCCGGCGATGGCGGCCCGTAATACCACCCTGCAGCTGATGCTCAACGGCCAGCCGCTGGGGACGGTGCCGTTGGGCTCTGCCGACAGTAACGTGTCGAGCTATCAGCTGGAGATCCCGGCGGCGATGGTGGTGTCACGCAACAACATCAGCTTCAAAATCAACGACGGCGACGCCCTGCTGTGCCAGCGGGATCTGTCGGACAATTATCAGGTCACCATCATGCCGAACACGCGTCTCGACCTGGAGGCGCAGCAGCTGAACATTGGCGCGGATCTGAGCCATTTCCCGCGTCCGTTCCTTGATGAGATGCAGATGACGCCGACCACGCTGACCTTCGCCTTCCCGGCCAAAACCCTGCCGGAGCAGGTGGGCGCGGCGGCGCTGATCGCCTCGTGGCTGGGGATCGAAGCGGACTACCGCGGTATTTCGTTTGACGCCCTGCATGACCAGCTGCCGGAGAAAAACGGCATCCTGTTCGGCAAACCGGGCGAGTCGATTGGCGGCCTGACGCTGCCTGCCTCTAACGGGGCGATGCTCCAGGTGGTGGATAACCCGGCCAACCCGATCTACAAACTGCTGCTGGTGGTGGGCAATAACGAGCAGCAGTTGAAAAGCGCCGCATGGCGTCTGACCCGCGGAGAGTTCAGCGGCCAGACCACCAGCCTGCCGGTGGAGGCCCAGAACATCCCGGTCAGCAAACCTTATGACGCCCCGCGCTGGATCGCCACCGACCGCCCGGTGCTGCTGAGCGAGCTGATGCGTAAAGATCAGAGCCTGACGGTGACCGGCATCTGGCACGAGCCGCTGACCCTTGGGTTCCGCGCCGCACCGGATCTCTTCATGTGGGATGGCGACACCATTCCGCTGAAAATAGCCTATCGCTTCCCGTCCGAAAGCTGGATCGACGAACAGCGTTCGTACCTGTCGATGACCTTTAACGGCACCTTCCTGCGTAACCTGCCGGTAAACAAACAGGGCCTGCTGGAAGGGCTGTGGCACAAGCTCGGCGGCGATGCGCGCCAGGAGAACTTTGTCATGCCGCTGGAGCCGTATCTGATTTACGGCGACAACCAGCTGCAGCTCTATTTCAACATCCAGACCAAAGAGACCGCGCCGTGCAGCGTGCTGCTCAATAACAACATCAAGAGCCGTATCGACGAAGACTCCAGCATCGATCTGAGCAATTCGCGCCACTTCGCGCTGCTGCCAAATCTCTCTTACTTCGTCGGCGCATCGTTCCCGTTTACCCGTCTGGCGGACTTCTCGCAGACGGTATTACTCCTGCCGGAAAACCCGAGCGAAAGCGAGATTGGCACGCTGCTGGATCTCGCCGCCCGCTCCGGTAACGCCACCGGGACCGCGCTGAACAACAACCGCGTGATGTTCGGTCTGCCCTCTGGCGGGGCGAACCTGCTGCGCCTGAGCAACAGCGATGTGCTGGCGGTCTCCACGCTGGACCAAACCGCCTTCAACCGCGCGCTGCTGGCCCAGTCGCCGTTTATCAGCAACGAACACACCTTTGGGGTGCGCGAGCCGAAGATGCTGGAAAAAGCGCAGCGCTTGCTGGAGGGCGACTGGAACGCGTCGGGCGTCGATGCCGACCGCTACTTCTCGTCGAACGAATCCTGGCGCGGCTTTGTCAGCTTCCGCTCCCAGTGGAACCCGGAACGTCTGGTGGTGATGGCGATTGGCAGCAATGACCAACAGCTTTCGCGTCTGCATAACGACCTGAACTCGGCCCGCATCAACGCCGGGATCCGCGGCGATACGGCGATCATCACCGATGAAAACGGCGTGCGCAGCTTCCGCGTCGGCCCGCAGTTCCCGAGCGGCCAGATGCCCTGGTACATGATGGTGGTGTGGTATGCCACGCAGCACTCCGCCATGCTGGCAATTTTTGGCCTGCTGTTCGCGACGATTATTGGCCTGAGCCTCTACTCGTTACTGAAAAAACGCGCGCATAAACGACTTAACCCACAGGATTCAGATCGTGAGTAAGGGTGGTAACACTATGGAAAATAAAAACAAAACCGCCAGACATCTGCCTGTGCTTTGCCTGTTCAGCGGGCTGGCGCTCGGGGGCCTTCAGGGCGCCCAGGCGGCGGATGCCGCGCAGTCGGCCAATAACCCGGCGCTGAAAGCGCTCTTCGACCAGGCGAACTACTGGCACGAAAAGTCTCACGATAACCTGGCGATGGAATCGCTGAAAAAAGTGCTGATGGTGGACCCCAACAACACCCAGGCGCTCTACCTGATGGCGCTGTGGTCACAGCAGGCTGGGGACATGAAAGGGGCCGCGCAGTGGCGTGAGCGCTTAACGGCGGTCTCGCCGCAGGATGCAAATCTGCAGGCGCTGGATAACGCCAAACAGATGCAGCAGGTGCCGCGCGGGCAGCTGGAGCTGGCCCGCCAGCAGGCGCGCAGCGGCAATATTCCCGCCGCGCTTAGCACCTGGCAGAGCCTGTTTACCGGCAACCAGCCGCCGCCGAGCCTGGCCCCGGAATACTATCTGACCATGGCGGGGGACAAATCCCTCTATCCGCAGGCGGTAAGCGAGCTGCGTCAGCTGCGCGTGCAGTACCCGCAGGATAACAACGTCAAAATTGCGCTGGGCAAAGTACTCACCTATCAGGAGAGCACCCGCCGCGAGGGGATGGATATTCTCCAGGATCTGGCCAGCGGCAGTCAGGACGCGGATAAATCCCTGCGTCAGGCTCTGCTCTGGCTGGGGCCGCAGGCGGGTGACGAAGCCTATTACCAGACCTACCTCCAGCGCCATCCCACCGATACCGCGGTGCAGGACTACTTCCGTAAAAGCATCGGCGGGGCGGCAAAAGGCGAAAGGCATGTGGCGCTGAACAACGGCAATACCCATACCCCCCCCAGCCAGGTTTAGCAGGGGCTGGAGAACAACCCCGGAGAA
>NZ_JBBCPK010000078.1:0-21551 GCF_037150775.1 Leclercia sp. M50 | reverse complement strand
CAGTTCGACAGGCTTAATCTGGAAAATCTGCTCCCGGCGCAGGCGACCGCAGCGGCAAACAATCAGGCGGTACAGCAGGGGCAAAATCAGGCCAGAGCCCAGCGCCCGGTTATCGCCTCCAGTCTGGACCAGCCTGATTACAACGGTCTGCGTGGCTTCAGTGCCGATATCCAGCTCAAAGCCAACAGCGTACGCTGGCGTGGGATGGACTTCACCCAGGTCAGCAGCCAGATGAGCAACGAGAACGGGCTTCTGACCATTGCGGAACTGAGCGGTAAATTGGGGGAAGGGCAGCTCTCCTTGCCCGGTACGCTCGACGTGCGTAAAGCCACCGCCCAGACCACCTTCCAGCCGCGTCTCGATAACATTGAGATCGGCACCATCCTGAAGGCCTTTAATTATCCGATTGCGCTGACCGGCAGCCTGAACCTGGCCGGGGACTTCTCCGGCAGCAAGATTGACGCGGAAGCCTTCCGCCACAACTGGCAGGGTAAGGCGCATCTGGAAATGCACAATACCCGCATGGAAGGGCTTAACTTCCAGCAGCTGGTGCAGCAGGCGGTGGAGCGCAGCAGTAACGTGAAGGTCAAAGACAACTTTGACAATGCGACCCGTCTGGACAGCTTTGTCACCGATCTGACCCTGGATAAAGGGCAGGTGACGCTGGAGGGGATGCAGGGCGAATCACCAATGTTGATGCTCGAAGGCAACGGCACGCTGGATCTGGTTAAGGAGAGCGCCGACACCCGCTTCAAAGTTCGGGTGCTGGAGGGCTGGCTTGGCGAAGGTAAGCTGGTCGATTTCCTGAAAACGACGCCGATCCCGCTGAATGTCTACGGCAAATGGCAGGCGCTGAACTACACCCTGCAGGTGGATCAGCTGCTGCGTAAGCATCTCCAGGATGAAGCGAAACGTCGTCTGAGCGACTGGGCAGAGAAGAATAAAGAGTCGAAGAACGGGAAAGATGTGAAGAAGTTGCTGGATAAGCTTCAGTAGCGCTATCTCCCCTCACCCGAGAGGGTGAGGGGAACCGCATCACACCTCGTAATCCACATCATCCTCCGTGATCAGCGGGATTAGTTGTACCTTCTGCACCCGGTGGTTCTCCACCTCCAGCGTTTTCAGCGCGTAATCGCCCACCTGCACCTCTTCCCCCGGCTGGGGGATTCGCTGCAGGTTCTCCATCAGCAGCCCGGCGATGGTGTGATATTCGCGCTTATCATCCAGCGGCAACGGCACATACTGCACCAGATCTTCCAGCGGCATATGGCCGTTAGCGGTCCAGCTACCGTCGGCGTTCTTCTGGATATCATGCCGGGCGTCGATCTCTTCCACTTCGTTTGGCAGGTTACCCGCGATGGTCTCCATCACGTCGCTAAGGGTGACAATCCCCTCCACGAAACCAAACTCATCCACCACAAAGGCAAAGTGGGTGCGCGCGTTGCGGAACTGCTCCAGGGCCTGCAGCAGCGGCAGCACCTCCGGGAAGACCAGCGGCTGACGGATCAGCACCCGCAGGTTTAACGGCTCGCCGCGCAGTTGCTGATTGAGCAGATCAATCACATGAACCACCCCCAGCAGCTCCTCTTCCCGGTCGCTACCGGTGACCACAATGCGGGTGTGCTGGTTTTTATCCAGCAGCGCACGGATGGTCGCCTCCGGGGCATTGAGGTCGATATGCTCGATATCATGGCGCGAGGTCATGATGCTGCTGACGGAGCGCTGGTTCAGGTGGAGCACCCGCTCAATCATCCGCCGCTCCTGAGGAGCGAAGATCGGGCTGTTGTCATGGTCGGCGAGCAGGGAGGCGGACTGGGCATCCAGTTCGGCATCCTCTTTTTTACCGCTCAACAGGCGTATCACCGTCTCGGCGGTACGCTGGCGCAGCGTCTGATTGGCGGAGAGAAAGCGACGGCGGTTGAAAATCGCCAGCTGGTTCAGCGCCTCGATTATCACCGAGAAGCCGATCGCGGCGTAGAGATACCCCTTCGGAATATGGAAACCAAAACCGTCCGCCACGAGACTGAAGCCAATCATCAGCAGGAAGCTCAGGCAGAGAATGACAATGGTCGGGTGGTCGTTAACGAAGCGCGTCAGCGCCTTGCTGGCCATCACCATCAGCGCAATGGCAATAATGACGGCGGCCATCATGACGGGCAGATGATCGACCATCCCCACGGCGGTGATGACTGAATCCAGCGAGAAGACGGCGTCCAGCACCACGATTTGCGCCACCACCGCCCAGAACTTCGCCCCACGGCGTTGGGTGGGGTTCTCGCTGTCCTTGCCTTCCAGCCTTTCGTTGAGTTCGACAGTGGCTTTGAAGATCAGGAAAAATCCCCCAAACAGCATGATCAGATCGCGGGCGCTGAAGCCAAAGCCGTGGACGGTAAACAGCGGGCGGGTGAGGGTCACCAGCCAGGAGATAGAGGCCAACAGCAGCAGGCGCATGACCATCGCCATTAACAGACCGGTGATGCGGGCGCGGTCGCGCTGAGCAGGGGGCAGTTTTTCGGCGAGAATGGCGATAAAGACCAGGTTATCGATACCGAGCACAAGTTCCAGCACCACCAGGGTGACCAGACCGGCCCATATTGATGGATCTGCTATCCATTCCATAGTGAGCGTAATACCTTTCGTTATATGACAATTGTCACATTTCGATCATGGATACTGCGCCAGAAAAATGCAATGCCGGCCAGGCATTTATCTGCATAGATTTTCCTTATCTGGCCGGTAATAAACCCTGCATTCTGTGCGTTAATATCGGAATAATTCCGAATCAATAAAAATAAGAAATATCGCAGGGTGAATGGTGTTATTTAATAATGTCAATATAAAGCTATTCCTAAAAACACGGAAATGCGACCGTTAATATTATTCTTAAAAGCCACGCCTTCGTTGATGATTCCTTGCCTGCTTTTCAGATAGCTGCAACAATTCTTTCAGCATCAAATAGCGGTCGTTTTTGGTGCTATTTCTGTGTCGGTTTAATGACCTGAAAAATGTATATCGTGCTCGGATTAATCCTGCCCGTTATATTTTCTCATTAAACCCTGTCAAAGAGGGTGCTTGCCCCTAACTAGCTGTTTAAACAGTAGATTGGTAACTGAAAGCCAAGGGCGGTAGCGTGCCTGAAAGCGTGTTAATCAGCCTCGATTATTCTGTCAATAGCCTGAGAGCGAATAAGCTTCTTTTAGGACTGATGCCAGTTATATTTCTCTTTTATTGACTGCATGCTAAAAGTAATACGCCTTCGCACTTATTTAAATGCACAGGATAATTACTCTGCCATAGTGATAAATAATCAATGATGAAATCCAAAATGAAATTGATGCCATTATTGGTCTCTGTGACCTTGATGAGTGGTTGTACGATCTTCCCCGGCAGCAATATCTCAACTTCCGGTAAGGATGTGATTAAACAGCAGGATGCTGATTTTGACATCAACCGCATGGTTAACGTTTATCCCATGACCCCGCAGCTGGTTGAACAATTACGCCCTCGCCCGATTGTCGCACGGCCGAATGTCGATCTCGACCAGGAGATCGCCAACTACCAGTACCGCGTCGGGCCCGGGGACGTGATTAACGTCACCGTCTGGGATCACCCGGAGCTGACCACCCCGGCGGGGCAGTATCGTAGCTCCAGCGATACCGGCAACTGGGTTCAGGCGGATGGCACCATGTTCTATCCCTATGTCGGCAAACTTCGCGTGGCGGGCAAAACGCTCGCACAGATCCGTAGTGATATTACCGGCCGTTTAGCGCAGTACATCGCTGACCCGCAGGTGGACGTTAATATCGCCGCATTCCGTTCGCAGAAAGTCTATGTCTCCGGCCAGGTGAATAAATCCGGCCAACAGCCGATCACCAACGTGCCGCTGACGGTGCTTGACGCCATCAACTCCGCGGGCGGGCTCACTGATGGCGCCGACTGGCGCAATGTGGTGCTGACCCATAAAGGCAAAGAGGAGCGTATCTCCCTGCAGGCGCTGATGCAGAACGGCGATCTGAGCCAGAACCGTCTGCTCTATCCGGGCGACATCCTGTTTGTGCCGCGCAATGACGACCTGAAAGTGTTCGTGATGGGTGAAGTGAAGAAACAGAGCACCCTCAAGATGGACCTGAGCGGTATGACCCTGACCGAAGCGCTGGGCAACGCGGAAGGGCTGGATATGAGCACCTCCGACGCCAGCGGTATCTTCGTGATCCGTCCGATTACAGGAAACAATGCGAACGGCAAGATTGCCAACGTCTACCAGCTGGATATGTCTGATGCCACCTCGCTGGTGATGGCGACCGGCTTCCGCCTCCAGCCGTATGACGTGGTCTATGTCACCACCGCGCCGATAACGCGCTGGAACCGTGTGATGAACCAGCTGATGCCGACCATCAACAATATCCATACCATGACCGACACGGTACATCAGTACCACAACTGGTGATAACGATGTTTAACAAAATTCTGGTGGTTTGTGTGGGGAATATCTGCCGTTCCCCTACCGCTGAGCGGCTACTTAAGCAGTACCAACCGCAGCTCACCGTGGCGTCAGCCGGGTTGGGCGCGCTGGTGGGCAAAGGGGCCGATGAGCGTGCAAGTCAGGTTGCGGCAGAGCATCAGCTTTCACTCGACGGGCATTGCGCCCGTCAGGTGACGGCCAGCCTGTGCCGGGACTACGACCTGATCCTCGCGATGGAAAAACGCCACATTCATGCCCTGTGCGATATCGCACCGGAGATGCGCGGCAAAGTGATGCTGTTTGGTCACTGGGACAACGAGCGTGAGATCCCCGACCCGTACCGCAAAAGCCATGAAGCGTTTGAGGCGGTTTACACCTTACTCGACCAGTCTGCCCGCCAGTGGGCAGAGGCACTGAACGTTCAGCAGGGATAATAATGACAGCAAACGTAAAACCTTCTGCCGCCCCGAATGCGGGCAGTGATGAAATTGATATTGGTCGTCTGATCGGAACCGTGGTCGAGGCGCGCTGGTGGGTGATTGGCATCACCGCGCTCTTTGCCGTTGCGGCGGTGATTTACACCTTTTTTGCCACCCCGATTTACAGCGCCGACGCGCTGGTACAAATAGAGCAAAACACCGGTAATTCGCTGGTGCAGGACATCGGTTCGGCGCTGGCAAACAAGCCGCCCGCCTCACAGGCGGAAATTGAGCTGATCCAGTCCCGCCTGGTGCTGGGAAAAACCGTGGACGATCTGGATCTCGACATCGGCGTCACTAAAAACACCTTCCCGGTCTTTGGTGCGGGCTGGGACCGGTTGATGGGCCGTCAGAATGATACGGTTAAAGTGACCACCTTCCAGCTTCCTGCCGGGGGCGCCAGCCAGGAGTTTACCCTTGAAGTGCTGGGGAAAGATCAGTATCAGCTTACCAGCGACGCCGGGTTTAGCGCCCGCGGCAAGGTGGGGGAGATGCTGAATAAAGATGGCGTCAGCATGATGGTCAGCGACATCCATGCCCAGAGCGGCAGCGAGTTCACCGTCAGCAAATTCTCAATGCTCGGGATGATCAATAATCTGCAGGGCAACCTGTCGGTCACCGAAACCGGAAAGGATACCGGGGTGCTGAGACTGACCTTTACCGGTGAGGATAAGGACAAGATCCGCGACATTCTCAACAGCATTACCCGCAACTACCAGGCGCAGAACGTGAAGCGTAAGTCGGAAGAGGCGTCAAAAAGCCTCGACTTCCTCGCGAAACAGCTCCCGGAAGTGCGCGCCCATCTGGATCAGGCCGAGAACAAGCTCAACGCTTTCCGTCAGGATAAAGACTCCGTCGACCTGCCGCTCGAAGCGAAGTCGGTGCTGGATTCGATGGTCAATATCGACGCCCAGATCAACGAGCTGACCTTTAAAGAGGCGGAAATTTCCAAACTCTACACCAAACGCCATCCGGCCTACCGTACGCTGCTGGAAAAACGCCAGACGCTGGAAGAGGAAAAAGCCAAACTCAATAACCGCGTCACCGCGATGCCAAAGACTCAGCAGGAGATCCTGCGTCTGACCCGCGACGTGGAGTCTGGCCAGCAGGTCTATATGCAGCTGCTGAACAAACAGCAGGAGCTGAAGATCACCGAGGCGAGCACCGTTGGCGATGTGCGTATTGTCGACCCGGCCATCACCCAGCCGGGCGTGCTGAAGCCGAAGAAGGCGCTGATTATTCTCGGCAGCATTATTCTCGGTCTGATGCTCTCCATCGTCGGCGTACTGCTGCGCTCCCTGTTTAACCGTGGGATCGAAAGCCCGCAGGTTCTGGAGGAGCACGGCATCAACGTCTACGCCAGCATCCCGCTGTCGGAGTGGCAGAAATCGCGTGACAGCGTCAAAACGTCCAATGGCATCAAACGTTACAAGCAGAGCCAGCTACTGGCAGTCGGCAATCCGACGGATCTGGCTATCGAGGCTATCCGCAGCCTGCGCACCAGTCTGCACTTCGCCATGATGCAGGCCAGCAACAACGTATTGATGCTCAGCGGGGTCAGCCCCTCCATCGGCAAAACCTTTGTCTGCGCCAACCTGGCGGCGGTAGTCAGCCAGACCAACAAGCGCGTGCTGCTGATCGACTGCGATATGCGTAAGGGCTATACCCACGAGCTGCTCGGCACGAACAACGTAAACGGTCTGTCGGACATTCTGTTGGGCAAGGGCGATATCAGCCAGTGCGCGAAGCCGACTTCCATCCCTAACTTTGACCTGGTCACGCGCGGACAGGTGCCGCCGAACCCATCGGAACTGCTGATGAGCGAACGCTTTACCCAGCTGGTGAAGTGGGCCAGTGAAAACTATGACCTGGTGCTGATCGACACCCCGCCAATCCTCGCGGTAACGGATGCGGCAATTGTCGGTCGCCATGCGGGCACCACGCTGATGGTGGCGCGCTACGCGGTGAACACCCTGAAAGAGGTCGAAACCAGCCTCAGCCGCTTCGAACAGAACGGCATTGCGGTGAAAGGGGTGATCCTCAACTCCATCTTCCGCCGCGCCACCGGGTATCAGGATTACGGGTATTACGAGTACGAATATAAGTCGGACAGCAAGTAATGAGCCATTCGGGGAACACCATGACACCACGTCCTTTGATTTCCATTTATATGCCGACATGGAACCGTCAGCAGCTGGCGATCCGTGCGATAAAATCGGTATTACGCCAGGATTATGACCACTGGGAATTGATCATCGTCGATGACTGCTCCTCCTCGTACGAGCAGCTCCAGAAGTTTGTCGCTGACCTGGACGACCCGCGGGTGATCTACACCCATAACGCCATTAACTCCGGCGCCTGCGCGGTCCGCAATCAGGCTATTTTGCAGGCCTCTGGCCAGTATCTGACCGGTATTGACGATGACGACGAATGGACGCCAAACCGGCTGTCTACCTTCCTGGCGCATCAGCATCACCTGGTTACCCACGCCTTTTTGTACGCCAACGACTATGTTTGCGAGGGGGAGGTCTACTCTCAGCCCGCCAGCCTGCCGTTGTACCCAAAATCGCCGTACTCCCGCCGCCTGTTCTACAAGCGCAACATTATCGGCAATCAGGTCTTTACCTGGGCGTGGCGCTTCAAGGAGTGCCTGTTCGATACGTCACTGGCCGCCGCCCAGGATTACGACATCTTCCTGCGGATGGTGGTGGAGTATGGCGAGCCGTGGAAGGTAGAAGAAGCCACTCAGATCCTGCACATCAATCATGGTGAAATGCAGATCACCTCGTCGCCGAAGAAGTTTTCCGGCTACTTCCACTTCTACCGCAAGCACCGGGATAAGTTCGACCGCGCCAGCCGCAAGTATCAGCTCTTTACGCTGTATCAGATCCGCAATAAGCGGATGAACTGGCGCACCCTGTTGACGCTGATTTCGGTCCGTAACGGTAAGCGTCTGGCCGACGGACTGCGGGGGAAATAATGGTGCTGGAAGATTGTCGCGCAAACAGCTGGAGCCTGCGCCCCTGCTGCATGGTGCTGGCCTACCGGGTGGCCCATTTTTGCTCGGTGTGGCGCAAAAAAAACGTCCTTAACAATCTCTGGGCGGCACCGGTTCTGGTGCTTTACCGCCTCATCACCGAGTGCATTTTCGGCTACGAAATCCAGGCTGCGGCCACCATCGGCCGCCGCTTCACCATTCACCACGGCTATGCCGTGGTGATCAATAAATTCGTGGTCGCCGGGGATGATTTTACCATCCGCCACGGGGTGACCCTCGGTAACCGCGGCCCGGACAGCCTGGCCTGTCCGGTCATCGGCAATAACGTTGAGCTGGGTGCCAACGTGGTGATGATCGGTGATATCACCGTCGGTAATAACGTCACCGTGGGGGCAGGAAGCGTAGTGCTGGACAGCATCCCCGACAACGCGCTGGTGGTGGGCGAGAAGGCCCGCGTGAAGGTGATCAAATGAACATTCTGCAATTTAATGTCCGTCTCGCCGAGGGCGGGGCGGCAGGTGTGGCGCTGGATCTGCACCAGCGCGCGCTGCAAAAAGGACTTCAGTCGCGCTTTATCTACGGCTACGGCAAGGGCGGTAAAAAAAGCGTCAGCCACGATCGCTATCCGCAGGTGGTGAAACATACCCCGCGCCTGACCTCGGTGGCCAATATTGCCCTGTTCCGTCTGTTTAACCGCGATCTCTTTGGCAATCTTAACCGCCTCTATCGCACCGTTACCCGCACGCCGGGCCCGGTAGTGCTCCATTTTCACGTCCTGCACAGCTACTGGCTGAAACTGGAAGAGGTCGTGGCGTTTTGCCAGAAGGTGCAGGCGCACAAACCCGACACCACGTTCGTCTGGACCCTGCACGATCACTGGAGCGTCACTGGCCGCTGCGCCTTTACCGACGGCTGCGAAGGCTGGAAAACGAACTGCCAGAAGTGCCCGACGCTCAGCAACTATCCGCCGGTGAAGGTGGATCGCGCCCATAAGCTGGTAGATGGCAAGCGTCAGCTGTTCCGTGACATGCTGGCGCTGGGCTGCCAGTTCATCTCCCCCAGCCAGCATGTGGCCGACGCCTTTAACAGCCTGTACGGGGCAGGGCGCTGCCGGATCATCAATAACGGTATCGACGTGGCGACAGAGGCGATTCTGGCAGAGCTGACCCCGGTCGCCGTTACCGCCGGCAAGCCGAAAATTGCCGTCGTCGCTCACGATCTGCGCTACGACGGCAAAACCAACCAGCAGCTGGTGCGGGATATGATGGCGCTTGGCGACAAGATCGAGCTGCACACCTTCGGCAAATTCTCGCCGTTTGAAGGGCCGAACGTGGTGAACCACGGCTTCGAAACCGACAAACGCAAACTGATGAGCGCCCTGAACGGGATGGATGCGCTGGTGTTCAGCTCCAGGGTGGATAACTACCCGCTGATCCTGTGCGAAGCGCTCTCCATCGGAGTACCGGTGATCGCCACCCACAGCGACGCCGCGCGGGAAGTACTGGAAAAATCGGGGGGCAAAACCTTCAGCGAAGAGGAAGTGCTGCCTCTGGTGCAGCTGGCGAAAGCGGATATCGCCCAGGCGGTCTTTGGCACCTCCCTTGAGGTATTCCGCACCCGCAGCCGCCAGGCCTACAGTGGACAACAGATGCTGGAGGAGTATGTCTCGTTCTATCAGAATCTGTAGCTATCTGCTGCTGCCGCTCATCTACCTGCTGGTCAACGTCAAGATTGCCCAGTTAGGAGAGAGCTTCCCCATCACTATCGTGACCTTTTTACCGCTGCTGCTGTTGCTGTTTGTCGACAAAATCAGCGTGAAAAAGCTGATGATAGCGCTGGGGCTGGGGGCGGGGCTGACGGCTTTCAACTACATTTTTGGTCAGTCGCTGGATGCCAGTAAATACGTTACTTCCACCATGCTGTTTGTCTATATCGTCATCATTATCGGCATGGTGTGGAGTATCCGCTTTAAAACCGTCTCGCCGCACAATTATCGGAAGATCCTCAGGTTCTTTTATCTGGTCATTGGAATCATTGTCACCCTCGCCGCACTGGAGATGGCGCAAATTATTCTGACCGGTGGCAGTAGCCTGATGGAAATAATTTCGAAATATCTTATTTACAGTAATAGCTATGTACTGAATTTCATTAAATTTGGCGGCAAACGTACCACAGCGCTCTATTTTGAACCGGCATTCTTCGCTCTGGCGTTAATCTCAATTTGGCTCAGCATCAAACAGTTTGGTATCAAAACGCCCAAGAGCGATGCTATGATTCTTACAGGAATCGTTCTGTCAGGATCGTTCTCCGGGGTTATGACGTTTATTCTGTTTTACCTTCTGGAGTGGGCGTTCCAGTATCTGAATAAAGAGGCGATCAGGAAAAAGTTACCTTTAGCGATCATTTCATTGTCCGTCTTTTTAGTCGGGGTGGTATTTGCCTTCCCGTATATTTCCGAGCGTCTGGGTGATTTGGGCACCGAAGGGTCATCCTCTTATTACCGTATTATCGGTCCGCTGGTGATGGTGGGGTACTCTTTAACCCATATTGACGGTGTAGTCAGATTTGGCTCACTTTATGAATATGTCGCATCATTCGGAATCTTTAACGGTGCGGACGTCGGAAAAACAATAGACAATGGCTTGTATCTGCTAATTATTTATTTTTCATGGTTCGCAGTATTATTAACGGCGTGGTATCTGTTTAAAGTTTTCAAAATGATGATCAGCGCCTTTGGTGATAATCAGAATTTTCGCGTACAGCTTTACCTCTTTACGCCAGTATCGCTGTTTTTTACCGGGTCAATATTTAGCCCAGAGTATGCATTTTTGATTGTATGCCCGTTTATTTTGCGCAAGGCGCTTAATATTACGCATTCATAACGAGGTGGTTTATGTTACTAAGCGTTATTACTGTCGCCTTTCGTAACTACGAGGGCGTGGTAAAAACCTGGCGGTCGCTGCGTAATCTGGCAGGCGATCCCAGCCTCAACTTTGAATGGATTGTGGTGGATGGTGGTTCGAACGACGGCACCGCAGAATTCCTCGAAAAACTGAATGGTGAGTATAACTTACGCTACATCAGCGAGAAAGATCGCGGTATCTACGATGCCATGAATAAAGGTATCGACATGGCGCAGGGGCGCTATGCCATCTTCCTTAATTCTGGCGATATTTTTCATGACGACGTAGCGCAGTTTGTCCGTCAACTCGTTCGAGTCCAGGATAACGCCATGTACATGGGCGATGCGTTACTTGATTTCGGTGATGGAAATAAAGTACGCCGTACGGCGAAACCGGGCTGGTATATTTATCACAGCCTGCCGGCCAGCCATCAGGCGATTTTCTTTCCGCTGAGCGGGTTAAAAACGTACCCGTACGATCTGCAGTACCGCGTTTCGTCGGATTACGCACTGGCCGCTCGGCTGTATAAAGCCGGATATCCTTTTAAACGTCTGCCAGGTCTGGTTTCTGAATTTTCGATGGGCGGCGTGTCAACGTCGAATAATCTGGAATTATGCCAGGATGCCCGCAAGGTGCAGCGCGACATATTACGCGTGCCGGGCGTATGGGCGGAATTATCTTATTTATTGCGCCTTAAAACCACGGGTAAAACCAAAGCCTTATATAACAAAGTCTGAATATAAGGAAAAAGTATGCAGGAATTAAGCGGCTTCTCTGTGCCAAAAGGATTTCGTGGCGCAGGGGGGATTAAGGTGCAGTTATGGTGGGCGGTACAGGCGACATTATTTGCCTGGTCCCCACAAATTATGTATCGCTGGCGCGCATTTTTATTACGCAGCTTCGGTGCAAAAATCGGAAAAAACGTAGTGATTCGCCCGTCGGTAAAAATTACTTACCCATGGAAATTAACCCTTGGGGATAACGCCTGGGTTGGTGACGACGCGGTGTTATATACGCTGGGTGAAATTTCGATTGGCGCGAATGCAGTGGTATCTCAGAAATGCTACCTCTGTACCGGCAGCCACGATTATATGAGTCAACATTTTGATATT
The DNA here is from genome assembly GCF_037150775.1 of Leclercia sp. M50. Lineage (NCBI taxonomy): Bacteria > Pseudomonadati > Pseudomonadota > Gammaproteobacteria > Enterobacterales > Enterobacteriaceae > Leclercia > Leclercia sp. M50. Next base: position 9,597 of record NZ_JBBCPK010000078.1, on the reverse strand, counting down.
AACGCGCAGCCAATCACCATTGGCGAGAAATGCTGGCTGGCGACCGACGTATTTGTCGCCCCCGGCGTCTCCATTGGCAATGGCACCGTTATTGGTGCGCGCAGCAGTGTTTTTAAGTCGCTACCGGCAAACAAACTTTGCCGTGGCAATCCCGCAGTGGTGATACGCGAACGCGTTGAAACTGAATAACTTCTGATAAGTCTGGAGAAAATAAACATGTCTAAAGTCGCTCTCATCACCGGCGTAACCGGACAGGATGGTTCTTATCTGGCGGAACTCCTGCTGGAAAAAGGCTACGAAGTGCACGGAATCAAACGTCGTGCCTCCTCTTTTAACACCGAGCGCGTGGATCATATCTATCAGGATCCGCACGCGGCGAACCCGAAATTCCATCTGCACTACGGCGATCTGACCGATACCTCCAACCTGACCCGTATTCTGCAGGAAGTCCAGCCGGATGAAGTCTATAACCTGGGCGCGATGAGCCACGTGGCCGTCTCCTTCGAATCCCCGGAATATACCGCTGACGTGGATGCCATCGGCACCCTGCGTCTGCTGGAAGCGATTCGTTTCCTCGGTCTTGAGAAGAAAACCCGTTTCTATCAGGCCTCCACCTCCGAGCTCTACGGCCTAGTGCAGGAGATCCCACAGAAAGAGACGACGCCGTTCTACCCGCGCTCCCCGTATGCAGTGGCAAAAATGTACGCCTACTGGATCACCGTTAACTACCGTGAATCCTACGGCATGTACGCCTGCAACGGCATCCTGTTCAACCACGAGTCTCCGCGCCGTGGCGAGACCTTCGTGACCCGTAAGATCACCCGCGCGATCGCCAACATCGCCCAGGGCCTGGAGAAGAAGCTCCACCTCGGCAATATGGACTCCCTGCGTGACTGGGGCCATGCCAAAGACTACGTAAAAATGCAGTGGATGATGCTGCAGCAGGAAAAACCGGAAGACTTCGTTATCGCCACCGGCGTGCAGTACTCCGTGCGTCAGTTCGTTGAGATGGCCGCTGCCCAACTGGGCATCAAGCTGCGCTTCGAAGGCACCGGCGTGGACGAGAAAGGCATTGTGGTCTCCGTAACCGGCCACGACGCACCGGGCGTACAGCCGGGCGACGTGATTGTGGAAGTTGACCCGCGCTACTTCCGTCCTGCCGAGGTAGAAACCCTGCTGGGCGACCCGACCAAGGCGCACGAAAAACTGGGCTGGAAACCAGAAACCACGCTGCAGGAGATGGTCTCCGAGATGGTGGCAAAAGATCTCGAAGCGGCGAAAAAACACTCCTTGCTTAAATCCCACGGCTACGAGGTTGCCATCGCGCTGGAGTCCTGAGAATGACCAAACAACGTATTTTTGTTGCCGGACATCGCGGGATGGTGGGTTCGGCGATTGTTCGCCAGCTGGAGCAGCGTGGCAACGTCGAGCTGGTGCTGCGCACCCGTGACGAGCTTAACCTGCTGGATGCGCAAGCAGTCGAGGCTTTCTTTGCTGAACAGCGCATCGACCAGGTCTATCTGGCGGCGGCAAAAGTGGGTGGGATTGTCGCCAACAATACCTACCCGGCGGATTTCATCTACGAGAACATGATGATCGAGAGCAACATCATTCACGCGGCGCACCTGCACAACGTGAACAAGCTGCTGTTCCTCGGCTCATCCTGTATCTACCCGAAGATGGCGAAGCAGCCTATTGCCGAGAGCGAGCTGCTGCAGGGCACGCTTGAGGCAACCAACGAGCCCTACGCGATTGCCAAGATTGCCGGGATCAAGCTGTGCGAGTCCTACAACCGCCAGTATGGCCGCGACTATCGTTCGGTGATGCCGACCAACCTGTACGGCCCGAACGATAACTTCCACCCGAGCAACTCCCATGTGATCCCGGCGCTGCTGCGCCGGTTCCATGAAGCCACCGTCAGCAACGCACCGGAAGTGGTGGTGTGGGGCAGCGGCACGCCGATGCGCGAATTCCTGCACGTGGATGATATGGCTGCCGCCAGCATTCATGTGATGGAGCTGGCCCGCGAGGTGTGGCAGGAGAATACCGAGCCGATGCTGTCGCATATCAACGTTGGCACCGGGGTGGACTGCACTATCCGCGAACTGGCTGAAACCATCGCTGAGGTGGTGGGGTACAAGGGCCGCGTGGCCTTCGATGCCACTAAACCCGACGGCACCCCGCGCAAGCTGCTGGACGTGACCCGTCTGCACCAGCTGGGCTGGTTCCACGAGGTGACGCTGGCCCAGGGGCTGGCCAGCACCTATCAGTGGTTCCTGGAAAATCAGCACCGCTTCCGGGGGTAACTATGTTTTTAAGTCAGGAAGATTTTGCCACGGTAGTGCGTTCCACGCCGCTGATCTCCATCGATCTGATTGTGGAGAACGAGCGTGGCGAGTTCCTGCTCGGACAGCGCACCAATCGTCCGGCACAGGGCTACTGGTTCGTGCCAGGTGGGCGGGTGCAGAAAGATGAGACGCTGGAAAATGCCTTTGCGCGTCTGACGCAGGCGGAGCTGGGGCTCCGTCTGCCGATGACGGCAGGGCAGTTCTACGGGGTCTGGCAGCACTTCTATGACGACAACTTTTCCGGCACCGATTTCACCACCCACTATGTGGTGCTCGGTTTTCGCCTGAAGGTCAATCAGGCAGAGCTGCATCTGCCTGATGCGCAGCATGACGACTATCGCTGGCTGACGCCCGACGCGCTGCTGGCCAGCGATAACGTCCATGACAACAGCCGGGCCTATTTTCTGAAGCAGGCCGGAGTGCCGGGTTTATGAAAATTCTCGTATACGGCATTAACTACTCGCCGGAGCTGACCGGGATCGGTAAGTACACCGGCGAGATGGTGGAGTGGATGGCCCGCCAGGGTCATGAGGTGCGGGTCATTACCGCACCACCTTATTACCCGGAGTGGCAGGTGGACGAGCACTATTCCAGCTGGCGCTACCGCCGCGAAGAGGGGGCCGCGACCGTCTGGCGCTGTCCGCTTTACGTGCCAAAGCAGCCCTCGACCTTAAAGCGGTTGATTCATCTGGGCAGCTTTGCCCTGAGCAGTTTCTTCCCGCTGATGGCGCAACGTCGCTGGAAGCCGGATCGCATTATCGGCGTGGTGCCGACCCTGTTTTGCACCCCAGGTATGCGCCTGCTGGGCAAGCTCTCAGGCGCCCGCACCCTGCTGCACATTCAGGATTACGAAGTGGACGCCATGCTGGGCCTGGGAATGGCCGGGAAAGGCAGGGGCGGCAAAGTGGCGAAACTGGCCAGCGCCTTCGAGCGCAGCAGCCTGCATAACGTCGATTACGTCTCGACCATCTCCCGCTCGATGATGAACAAAGCGCAGGAGAAGGGCGTGGCAGCGGAGAAGGTGATCTTCTTTCCAAACTGGTCGGAAGTGGCCCGTTTTCGCGACGTGAATGCTGTTGAGGCCGCGGCCCTGCGCGAGCAGCTGGGTCTGCCAGACGCCAAAAAAATCATTCTCTATTCGGGCAACATCGGTGAGAAGCAGGGGCTTGAGAACGTTATTGATGCCGCTGAGCAGCTCCGCGACCAGCCCTGGCAGTTTGTGATTGTCGGCCAGGGGGGGGGCAAAGCGCGGCTGCAAAAGATGGCCCAGGAACGTGGCCTGCAGAACATCACTTTCCTGCCGCTGCAGCCCTACGAGGCCTTACCGGCGCTGCTGAAGATGGCCGATTGCCATCTGGTCGTGCAAAAGCGCGGCGCGGCGGATGCCGTTCTGCCCTCCAAGCTGACCAACATTCTGGCGGTGGGCGGCAACGCGGTGATCACCGCCGAGGCCCATACCGAGCTGGGCCAGCTGTGCGACACCCTGCCGGGGATCGCGGTGTGCGTCGAGCCGGAGTCGGTATCCGCCCTGGTGGGCGGGATCGAACAGGCGCTGAATATGCCCAAAGAGAACGCTATCGCGCGTGACTATGCCGAACGCACGCTCGAGAAAGAGAACGTGCTGAACCAGTTTATTGCAGATATTCGGGGATAAATCATGAATAAGAATACGTTGTACCCGGTTGTGATGGCGGGTGGCTCAGGTAGCCGGTTATGGCCACTCTCCCGCGTGCTCTATCCGAAACAGTTCCTCTGCCTGAAAGGGGAGCTCACCATGCTGCAGACCACGGTAAACCGTCTTAATGGCGTGGATTGCGAAAGCCCGGTGGTGATCTGTAATGAACAGCACCGCTTTATCGTCGCCGAGCAGCTGCGACAGCTGAACAAGCTCACCGAAAATATCATTCTTGAACCGGCCGGACGCAATACCGCCCCGGCCATCGCTCTCGCCGCGCTGGCGGCGAAGCGCAGCAGCCCGGATTGCGATCCGCTGATGCTGGTGCTGGCGGCGGATCACGTCATCCAGCAGGAAGAGGCGTTCCGCGATGCGGTGCGTGCCGCCATCCCTTATGCCGAAAGCGGCAAGCTGGTCACCTTCGGCATCGTGCCGGACCTGCCGGAGACCGGCTATGGCTATATCCGTCGCGGTAACGTCACGCCGGGGGAGGGCGACAGCCTGGCCTTTGACGTCGCGCAGTTCGTTGAGAAACCGAATCTGGAAACCGCGCAGGCCTACGTCGCCAGCGGCGAGTACTACTGGAACAGCGGTATGTTCCTGTTCCGCGCCGGACGCTATCTGGAAGAGTTGCAAAAGTATCGCCCGGACATCCTGGAAGCCTGCGAACGCGCAATGGCCACCGTCGACCCGGATCTGGACTTTATCCGCGTGGACGAAGCCGCGTTCCTTGCCTGCCCGGAGGAGTCGGTGGATTACGCGGTAATGGAACGTACCGCCGATGCGGTGGTGGTGCCGATGGATGCGGGCTGGAGCGACGTCGGCTCCTGGTCATCCCTGTGGGAGATCAGCGCCCACACGCCGGAAGGTAACGTCCATCACGGGGATGTGATCAGCCATAAAACCGAGAACAGCTATGTCTATGCCGAATCGGGCCTGGTCACCACCGTCGGCGTTAAAGATCTGGTTGTAGTACAGACCAAAGACGCGGTGCTGATTGCCGATCGCAACGCGGTGCAGGACGTCAAAAAAGTGGTGGAGCAGATCAAGGCCGATGGCCGCCATGAGCACCACATTCACCGCGAAGTCTATCGTCCGTGGGGCAAATATGACTCCATCGATGAAGGTGACCGTTATCAGGTGAAACGCATCACCGTTAAACCGGGCGAGGGGCTGTCGGTGCAGATGCATCATCACCGGGCGGAACACTGGGTAGTGGTGGCAGGTACCGCCAAAGTCACTATCGACAATGTTGAGACCCTGCTCGGTGAAAACGAATCGATTTATATCCCGCTGGGGGCGACGCACTGCCTGGAAAACCCAGGGAAAATCCCTCTCGATCTGATTGAAGTGCGCTCCGGCTCCTATCTGGAAGAGGACGATATCGTCCGATTTGAGGACAGATACGGCAGGGTGTAGCACTCACGCATTTTGCCCGGTGGCGCTGCGCTTACCGGGCCTACGAAAACAAAAAAATCAAATTGGCCTGTATATCGGGCGGGCCAACTGTTGCCTGAAAAAGGGGTAATGATGCAAAAATTAACCTGTTTTAAAGCCTACGACATTCGCGGCAAGCTCGGTGAAGAGCTGAATGAGGACATTGCGTGGCGCATTGGCCGCGCGTACGGCGAATATTTAAAGCCGAAAACCATCGTGCTGGGCGGCGACGTCCGTTTGACCAGCGAAGCGTTAAAACTGGCGCTGGCTAAAGGGTTGCAGGACGCGGGCGTGGATGTGCTGGATATCGGCCTTTCCGGTACCGAAGAGATCTATTTTGCCACCTTCCATTTAGGCGTGGACGGCGGGATCGAAGTGACCGCCAGCCATAACCCGATGGACTATAACGGCATGAAGCTGGTGCGCGAGGGTGCGCGCCCGATCAGCGGCGATACCGGCCTGCGCGACGTACAGCGTCTGGCGGAAGCCAACGACTTCCCACCGGTGAACGAGTCAACGCGCGGCAGCTATAAGAAAATCGATCTGCGTGATGCCTACATCGATCACCTGCTGGGCTACATCAATGTGGCGAACCTCAAACCGCTGAAGCTGGTCATCAACTCCGGCAACGGCGCCGCAGGCCCGGTGGTGGATGCCCTGGAAGCGCGCTTTAAGGCGCTTAACGTGCCGGTCACTTTCGTCAAAGTGCACAACACCCCGGATGGTACCTTCCCGAACGGTATTCCAAACCCGCTGCTGCCGGAGTGCCGCGACGATACCCGCAATGCAGTGATTGAACATGGCGCGGATATGGGCATCGCCTTTGACGGCGACTTCGACCGCTGCTTCCTGTTCGACGAAAAAGGGCAGTTTATCGAGGGCTACTATATCGTCGGCCTGCTGGCGGAAGCCTTCCTCGAGAAAAACCCCGGCTCGCACATCATTCATGACCCGCGCCTCTCCTGGAATACGGTGGATGTGGTCTCCGCGGCAGGCGGCACGCCGGTAATGTCCAAAACCGGGCATGCGTTTATCAAAGAGCGGATGCGCGAAGAAGACGCGATTTATGGCGGCGAGATGAGCGCCCACCACTACTTCCGCGATTTTGCCTACTGCGACAGCGGGATGATCCCGTGGCTGCTGGTGACCGAGCTGCTGTGCCTGAAGGGCCAGTCGCTGGGCGAACTGGTGCGCGACCGCATGGCGGCCTTCCCGGCGAGCGGCTAGATCAACAGCACGCTGGCGGCACCTGCCGAGGCGATTGCCCGTGTGGAACACCACTTTGCCCTGCACGCGCTGGAGATCGACCGTACCGACGGTATCAGCATGACCTTCCCGCAGTGGCGCTTCAACCTGCGCTCGTCCAACACCGAGCCGGTGGTGCGCCTGAACGTAGAATCCCGTGCCGATGCGGCGCTGATGGCGGCGCGAACACAGGACATTATGGCGCTGTTGAATCAGTAACCTTTCCCCCTCTCCCGTTGGGGGAGGGGGCCCTGAAACAGGAACAACGATGACAAATCTAAAAAAGCGCGAGCGAGCCAAAACGAATGCATCGTTAATCTCTATGGTGCAGCGTTTTTCTGATATCACCATCATGTTCGGTGGGTTGTGGATGGTGTGTAAAATCAGCGGGCTGCCGTTCCTCTACATGCATCTGCTGATGGCGCTGATCGCGCTGGTCGTCTTCCAGATGATCGGCGGCATGACCGACTTCTACCGCTCATGGCGGGGCGTCAAAATCACCACCGAGCTGCAACTGCTGTTGCAGAACTGGACCTTAAGCCTGGTCTTCAGCTTCGGGCTGGTGGCCTTCAACAACGACTTCGATAATCGCTTTGCTACCTATTTTGCCTGGTACCTGTTGACCAGCGTGGGAATGGTGGTCTGTCGCTCTCTGATCCGCTTTGGCGCGGGCTGGCTGCGTAACCGGGGTTACAACACCCGCCGGGTGGCGGTAGCCGGGAGCCTGCCGGCGGGACTGGCGCTGCTTGACGGTTTTCGCAAAGAGCCGTGGCTGGGCTTTGACGTGGTGGGCGTTGATCACGACGCGCAGCCGGGTGGCGTCTCTTCGGACAGGGCCGGTAACTATTCGCAGCTGATTGACGATGCCAAAGCGGGCAAGATCCATAACGTCTACATTGCCATGCCGATGAGCGACGAGGCCCGTATCAAAACCCTGATGCGTAAGCTGGCAGACACCACCTGCTCGGTGATCCTCATCCCGGACGTGTTCACCTTTAACATTCTGCATTCCCGTATCGAAGAGGTGAACGGCGTACCGGTAGTGCCCCTGTATGACACGCCGCTCTCTGGCCTCAACCGGGTGCTGAAGCGCGTGGAGGACATCGTGCTGTCATCCCTGATCCTGCTGCTGATCTCCCCGGTGCTGTGCGCCATTGCGCTGGCGGTGAAGCTCACGTCAAAGGGGCCGGTGATCTTCCGCCAGACCCGTTACGGTATGGATGGTAAGCCGATCATGGTGTGGAAATTCCGCTCCATGAAGGTGATGGAAAACGACAACGTGGTGACCCAGGCGACACAAAACGACCCGCGCGTCACCCGCGTGGGTAACTTCCTGCGCCGCACCTCGCTTGATGAACTGCCGCAGTTTATCAATGTGTTTACCGGTGGGATGTCCATTGTCGGCCCACGCCCGCACGCGGTAGCGCATAACGAGCAGTATCGTCAGCTTATCGAAGGTTACATGCTGCGCCACAAGGTGAAGCCGGGGATCACCGGCTGGGCGCAGATCAACGGCTGGCGCGGCGAAACTGACACCCTGGAGAAAATGGAAAAACGCATTGAGTTCGACCTCGAGTACATCCGCGAGTGGAGCCTCTGGTTCGATATCAAGATCGTCTTTCTGACCATCTTCAAGGGCTTTGTGAACAAAGCGGCGTACTGACATGAGCTTACGTGAAAAAACCCTCAGCGGGGCAAAGTGGTCGGCTATCGCGACGGTGATCATCATCGGCCTTGGGCTGGTGCAGATGACGGTGCTGGCGCGCATTATCGATAGCCACCAGTTTGGCCTGTTGACCGTCTCGCTGGTGATCATAGCCCTCGCCGATACACTGTCTGATTTCGGCATCGCCAACTCGATTATTCAGCGCAAAGAGATTAGCCAGCTGGAGCTAACCACCCTCTACTGGCTTAATGTCGGCCTCGGTATTCTCGTGTTCGTGTCGCTGTTCCTGCTGAGCGATCTTATTGCCCGGGTATTGAATAACCCTGAGCTGGCGCCCCTGATGCGCGCGCTGTCGTTCGCGTTTGTGGTGATCCCCCACGGACAGCAGTTCCGCGCGCTGATGCAAAAGGAGCTTGAGTTCAGCAAGATCGGCATGATCGAGACCAGCTCGGTGCTGGCCGGATTTACCTTTACCGTGATCAGCGCCCACTTCTGGCCGCTGGCGTTAACCGCCATCCTCGGCTACCTGGTCAACTCTGTCGTGCGCACGCTGCTGTTCGGCTACTTCGGGCGCAAAATCTACCGTCCGGGCTTCCACTTCTCGCTCGCATCGGTGTCCTCCAACCTGCGCTTCGGCGCCTGGCTGACCGCCGACAGCATCATCAACTATGTGAATACCAACCTCTCTACCCTGGTGCTGGCACGTATTCTCGGTGCCAGCGTCGCCGGGGGCTATAACCTGGCGTACAACGTGGCGGTCGTTCCGCCAATGAAGCTCAACCCGATCATCACCCGCGTGCTGTTCCCGGCGTTCGCTAAAATTCAGGACGACACCGACAAGCTCAGGCTCAACTTCTACAAGCTGCTGTCGGTGGTGGGGATCATTAACTTCCCGACCCTGCTGGGGCTGATGGTGGTCTCCGGCAATCTGGTGCCGCTGGTATTCGGTGAGAAGTGGCTGAGCATTGTACCGATCCTGCAACTGCTGTGCATGGTGGGGCTGTTGCGCTCCATCGGCAACCCGATCGGATCGCTGCTGATGGCAAAAGCCCGCGTCGATATCAGCTTTAAATTTAACGTCTTCAAAACCTTTCTGTTTATTCCGGCGATCGTTATCGGCGGTCATCTGGCAGGCGCGATGGGCGTCACGCTGGGCTTCCTGCTGGTGCAGATCGTCAACACCATCCTGAGCTACTTCGTGATGATTAAGCCGGTGCTGGGCTCCA